>CAYNWI010000255.1:0-4328 GCA_964400825.1 uncultured Anaerolineae bacterium
TTTTGGACAGACATCGTTGCCAGGTTGGGCGGATATCAAGCGAAGCCGGTGCTCCTCCTGAGGCAGAACGGTTGAGGGGCACCGGCTACGGCCATTGTTCTTTATTCTCGTCGCAGTGCCAGGTGGGTGGGTAACTCGGTAGCGAAAGCCCAACCACCTAGCCATTGACTTTGGGCAGGTCTTTCAGTGCCTTCTGGATCTCCTCCTCGGGCAATTCGTAGTCCTTCATCCTGCCGGACAGATATTCATCGTAGGCCGCAAGGTCAAAGTGCCCATGTCCACTGAAGGCCAGGACTATCACCTTGGCTTCACCCGATTCTCGGCACTTGAGCGCGGCATCTATAACGGCCTTGATGGCGTGAGCTGGCTCCGGCGCGGGGAGGAAGCCCTCCGCCCGGGCAAAGCTCACAGCCGCCTTGAAGACCTCGTTCTGGTGGTAGGCCACGGCTTCGACGATCCCCAGGTTGTAGAGATGGCAGACGATGGGGGCCATACCGTGGTAGCGCAGCCCCCCGGCGTGGATAGGAGCAGGAATGAAGTTGTGCCCCAGGGTGTACATCTTCAGCAGGGGCGTCGTGCAGGCGGTGTCGCCGAAGTCGTACCTGTAGAGTCCTCGGGTCAGGCTGGGGCAGGCAGTGGACTCGGTACAGATGATTCGCAGGTCTGGAGCCGTCCCATCCAGCTTGTCCCTGACGAATGGCAGGAAAAAGCCGGCGAAGTTGCTGCCGCCGCCGATGCAGCCGATGATGATGTCCGGGTAATCACCTGCCATCTCCAACTGCTTCTTGGCCTCCAGCCCGATGACCGTCTGGTGCAGGAGGACATGGTTGAGGACACTGCCCAGAGAGTACTTGGTGCCATCGTGGGTAACAGCGTCCTCCACCGCTTCGCTGATGGCGATGCCCAGGCTGCCAGTCGAGTCAGGGTTCTGGGCCAGGATGTCCCGGCCCGCTTTGGTATCCGGGCTGGGGCTAGGAACACACTCAGCGCCCCAGGTCTCCATCATGATGCGGCGGTAGGGTTTCTGGTCGTAGCTGATCCTGACCATGTAGACCTTGCACTCCATATCGAAGAGGTTGCAGCCGAAGGCCAGGGAGCTTCCCCATTGCCCGGCCCCCGTCTCGGTGGCCAGACGTGTCTGGCCCTCCTTCTTGTTGTAGTAGGCCTGGGCCACGGCGGTGTTGGGCTTGTGGCTTCCAGGCGGACTGACCCCCTCCCACTTGTAGTAGATGTGAGCCGGAGTGTCCAATGCTTTCTCCAAACGCCAGGCCCGATAGAGGGGCGTGGGGCGCCACAGTTTATAGATGTCCTGCACCTCTTCCGGGATGTCAATCCAGCGCTCCTGGCTCACCTCCTGCATGATCAACGCCATGGGGAAGATCGGGGCTAGGTCATCCGGTGTGATGGGCTGGCCGGTCGCCGGATGGATCACCGGCGGCAGCGGCTTGGGGAGATCCGCCTGGATGTTGTACCACTGAGTAGGCATCTCCTTCTCGCTGAGAAGAATCTTGGTCTCTTTCATTTCGAGTTTCCTCCTTTGTGTTTTATTGTGTTTTTTTGCTCAACACTGTCACATTTGTCATTGCGAGCGGAGCGAAGCAATCTCCTGCTTGCTTCTTAGGGGATTGCTTCGGCGCTTCGCGCCTCGCGATGACATTCTTCAAGGTGTGGCTGGCCCTTTCAGCTCGCCTTCGATGCCTCAAGAGACCGGTTTGGGCCATAATCTCCCTCCTCTCTAAATAAAAAAGCTCCCGTCCCCTCAAGGGACGGGAGCTTACACCCCGCGGTGCCACCCTTCTTAGACCGGCTCTTTGAAACTCAGTAGATCCAATTTTGCTCGGCCTGGATCGCCAGATCCAGGCCAAAAGCGGGGATTTGGCAATCCCCTCAAAGCAATTTGGGTCCCCTGAAACGAAAAAATCCGCCATGATAGCGGATGAATCGTGAGCCAGCCTCACTCGTTGCAGGTACGGGACAGCATCCACGCCGTCCGATACCCTCGGCCCTGATAACGGTGGCGACTCCGGCGCGGCTTACTGGGGGATTACTCCGTTCGGCCTGCGACTCCCAGGTCCATTCAGCCTTCGCGCCGGCGTCGGGCTCCCACCTACCCCGACTCTCTGGGCCTCGCTGGAAGGCTTACTAGTCCTGTTCCCAGTCTTTGGCAGTATTTGATTTGTACAGAGTGTACCACATTAGAGTTAAAATGTCAAATCCAATTCTCGGCTAATTTGTGATGGTCTTTCCTTTGGTGTTGCTGCCCCGCTCTGCTCCGGCAAGATCGCCAGATCCCGTCGCCAGGAGCAGGAGCGGTGTTGCTCAAAAAGGCAAGGTGGTGTAAAATAGGGGCAGAGCCTAATGTGGTTTGGGAGGTGAACCTTGGAACGCGATCGTTGGACGCAGGCTGCGGTCGTCTTGGTAGCCATCAGTGCTGCTATCTTCCTCTTCGAAAAGGCCTGGCAGTTGAGCGGCTTCTTCGGCGACATAATCCTGGCCTTCGCCCTGGCCTGGCTTATCGCCTTTGTCCTGAACCCCCTGGTTGATGGGCTTAGTGGTCGCTCTGCGCCCCACGTTCTCACCAGGTGGGTGCGGCAGCGCGGGGGCGACCGGGTTGCCCGTGTTTTGGAAAGCCTGCGCCTTCCCCGTGGCCTGGCCGTTGGTCTCGTCTACCTTGGTCTGGTGGTGATCATGGTAGTTTTCGGCATCTTCTTGGTGCCCGTGACCGTGACCCAGCTCGCCCAACTGGGAGCCAAATTGCCTGAGTACCTTGCCCAGGCGCCCGACTGGCTGGAAACTTTGCAGGAGAAGCTGGCCAGGTGGGACGTCTATGTGGATCTGACGTCAATCTATCGGCCTGAGGAAATGGTTCGGCGAGCCGAGACCGTCGGGGCAGCCATCATCCAGAACGCTCTGGTCGTCGTCACTCAAGTGGCCTCAGGAGTGGCTAACGTTTTCATCATCATCGTCCTTAGCTTTTACGTGATGTTGGATGGCAGGAGAGTGGTCCAACAAGCTCTGGCCCTGATTCCCGCCGAGTACCACGATGAATTGTCCGTGGCGGCTAAGAGCATAGAGCGCACCTTCGGTGGTTTTATTCGCGGTCAATTGGCTATGGCCTTGCTCTATGCGATGTTCGTCACCGGCACGATGATGGGAGCCCGCTTGCGCTTTGCCGTAGCCATTGGGTCTCTGACGGGGTTGATCATGTTCATCCCGGTCATCGGGGCCCCCATTGCTATGGTTATACCCTCTGTCATCGCTCTCTTCCAGGACCCTAGCCTGGCCTTTTGGATGCTCTTGATCATGACTGTTTACCAGCAGATTCTCCTGCACATCGTGATGCCAAGGATAATGAGCGAAGCAGTGGGCATGCCGCCACTACTCATCTTGGCGGCCATAATGATCAGTGTAAGATTGATTGGTCTCTGGGGCTTCATCTTCGGCATTCCCGTGGCGGGAGCCCTCTACGCCACCGGCATTTTCTTTCTGGGCCGCTGGCAAGAGCAGCAACGAGGGGGGCTGGGAACAGTTGAACCTCGGGAAACAGCGGAGGGGGATGAGTAGTGAGGAACAAGAAATAAGTAGCGAGGGAACAGGGAGGCAGAGCCCCCAGTTCCCTCGCTTATCTAAACGGCCTTGGGGCTAGATCAGGCCCAGCTTCTCTCCGCCTGCCTGGAAGGCTTTAACGGCCTTGTCTAGCTGGTCCTTTGTGTGCTCCGAGCACAACTGAACCCTGATCCTCGCCTTACCGCGAGCTACCATGGGGTAGACGATAGGCAGCACATAGATGCTTTCCTTCCACACGAAATCAGCCAGGGCCTTCGCCGTCTTGCTTTCGCCGCACATGATGGGCACAATCGGCGTCTCGCTATTCCCCGTATCGAAACCGAGTTCCTTCATCCTCTCAATGAAGTAATCGCGGTTCTCCCAAACCCTTTTCACCCTCTCTGGTTCGGATTCCATGACGCCGATGGCCGCGGTGGTTGCTGCGGCTATGCCGGGGGGTAGGGCTCCGCTGAGCAGCCAGGTTCTGGACTTATTCAGGGCAAATTTAACCAAATCCTCACTGCCGCTGATATGTCCGCCTACAATGCCAAAAGCCTTTGAGAATGTCCCCATCTCAACCTGCACCTGGTCGCGGCTGAGGCCGAAGTGGTTAACGATTCCCCGCCCACCTTCCCCAAGTACGCCCTCGCCATGTGCGTCGTCCACGTATATGCCCGCGCCATGCTCTCCGGCGATTTCCACGATCCCAGGCAGCGGAGCCAGGTCGCCGTCCATGCTGAAGACACCATCGGTGACGATCCAGATGTGCTTGTAGGGCGGTT
>CAYNWI010000256.1:0-4328 GCA_964400825.1 uncultured Anaerolineae bacterium
AAGAGCTGGCCGAGGCCCAGAAGCGCACTGAGCAGCGCGTCGAAGAGCTGGCCGAGGCCCAGATCCAGACCAGAAAAGACCTCCACGCGCACCTGAGTGCTATAGGCGCGCGGTGGGGCATGCAAACCGAAGAATCCTTTCGCACGGCCATTCAAGCGATTCTGGGCGAGTTTGCCGGCCTGCGCGTGGAACGCTTTACCGCCTACGATGCAGAAGGGGAGGTGTTTGGTCGTCCGGATCAGGTTGAGATAGATGTCCTGGTCCGCGATGGGCAAACCATCCTGGGCGAGATCAAGGCGTCCATGAGCAGGGGCGATGTCTATCTCTTGGCGCGCAAGGTGGCTTTCTACGAGCGTCGGCAGGGGGTCAAGGTGGACCGCACCATCATCATCACGCCGATGTTGGACCCGCGAGCGCAACCGGTGGCCAATGCCTTGGGCATTCAAGTCTACACCTCGGCCTACGATTTCGGCGAGACGTAGTTGGGCTGGGTGCGGCGTGGGACTTCGGCCTGCTGCCCGGTCCAGACGTAGTGGCCGAGATCCGCCGGGCCGAGTGGCGTGAGGCGGTGGACGCCTGCCGTCTGCTCACCTCGCCGGCCTATCATCTTCTACGCCACTGGCATGGGCTGGCCCCGTTGCCCTACCTGGGACAGAAGTTGGCTTACATCCGTGATGATCCCAATCTGGCGCATGTATGAATGCAATTCTGGTAAGAGCGCACACAAACGAATAGACCCTCCAAATGGAAAGCATCAGCCGGAGGCAGGCGCCCTGTCACTGTGGGAACGCGCCAATGGCCTGTGGCAGCAGGCCAACGTCCGAGGTCTACAGGTGGCCCTGGGCACCGGCCTCAGCGTGGTCTTCCTGTGGCTGGCCTTCCGGGATGTCCCCTTTTCCCAGGTGATGGCCGCCTTCTCTCAGACCGACTATCGGTTCGTGGCCCTGGCCCTGGCGCTGGTGCTCATAAGCCCCCTGGTCCGAGCCGTCCGTTGGAGGCTGCTCTATCATCCAGATCAGAAGGGGCTCAGCTACCTCAGGCTGGCCAAGGTACTGCTCATCGGTCAGATGCTCAACATCGTCGTCCCGGCCCGGCTGGGTGAGGTAGCCCGCATTTACTTCATGGGCCAGACCGAGAGCCGCAGCCGGGCCCGCACCCTGGGCACCATCGCCGTAGAGAAGTGGCTGGATATCCTGATGCTGCTCCTGCTGGTGCTCCTGGTCCCCATTTTCGTCTCCCTGCCGCCGTGGTTTCGGGATTCCCGGCCAAGCCTGGCTGTCTTGGCCGTCGCTTTTCTCGCCCTCGCCCTGATCCTCTCCTATGGCAAGGATCGGCTGCTCACCCTGGTGGAATCGGCCTCGCGCCTCCTGCCCGAAGGTTGGCGGGCCAGGATTCGACGGGCCACGGGCCTGGCTCTGGGCAGCCTGGACGTGCTGCGCTCTCCCTGGGTAGGACTCAAATTGCAGGGGTGGTCCCTTCTCATCTGGGTTCTCAGCATATCGGTAAACTACACCGTCTTCCTGGCCCTGGGTTTGCCCCTGCCCTTTGCCGCAGCCGTGTTCCTGGTGGTGGTGCTCGAAGTAGGGGTGGCTGTACCCTCGGTCCCCGGCAAGCTGGGCGTCTTCCACTACCTGTGCACTCTCGCTCTGGGCGTCTTTGGATTGGAGAAGGGGGCTGCCCTGGGCTACGCCGTGTTGCTGTATTTTGTAGTCTTTGGTCCCCCTTCGCTGCTGGGCGCTTTGCTCCTGTGGTGGGAAAGCGTTCATCACCCCCCCTCAGTCCCCCCCAACGTTGGGGGGGAAGCATCTCGCTCAGTACCCCCCCAGAGTTGGGGGGGGAAACACCCCGCTCAGCACCCCCCCAGAGTTGGGGGGGAAGGGGGGGCTTGAGGAGCGAGTCATGAATCAACGACGGCCAATGATCTCAGTGGTCATCCCCATCCACAATGCCTCAGAGGGCCTCGGCGCCTGTCTGGACTCCCTAGAACGACAAACTTTGTCCCGGGAGAGGTACGAGATCATCGTGGTGAATGATGGCTCTGTGGATCCCGTGGTCGAGACCATAGCCGATCGCCAGGGAGTGATTTTTCTATCTCAGCAGCAGAAGGGCGCAGCGGCGGCTAGAAACCTGGGGGCTGAGCAAGCGCAAGGCGAAATCCTGCTTTTCACCGATGCGGATTGTGTCCCAGAGTCCAACTGGGTCGAGGCCATGATTGCACCCTTCGCCGACCGGGAGGTTATAGGAGTTTGCGGGGTGGTTCGCACTCGTCAGATTGGCCTCATTCCACGATTCATCCAACTGGAGTATGATTATCGTTACAGGAGCATCGCCAGGCATCCCCAGATAGATTTCGTTAATACAGGGACAGCAGGCTACAGGAAGCGGGTCTTTATGGATAGCGGGGGATTTCGCGAGCATCTCCTGGGGGCTGAGGACACGGAGCTGTCTTTTCGACTGGCGAGTGCTGGCTACAGAATGGTTTTTGCCCCCCAGGCCATCGTTTACCATTCACACCCAGAGTCCATCGTGGAGTATGCCCGGCGGAAAAACCACTATAGCTACTGGAGGACGCTGGTCTACCGCAAGCATCCCCGCAAGGCTGTGGCCGACTCGCGCACCCCCCAAGCCCAGAAGATCCAAGTTGGCCTGCTTTTCCTGCTGGTAACGGCTGCTACGGGAAGCGTTTTCTGGAGGGGATTGGGGTGGCTGGCCGGGGGTCTCGCCCTGCTGTTTCTCCTCATCTCTGTGCCCTTCTGGTGGTGGGTGCTCCGCCAGGACTTAGCGGTTGGCCTGCTCACCCCGGTATTTATCCTGGTGGCTACTGTCTCAGTGGGGGTGGGGGTGGTAGCGGGCCTGGGATGTGAATGGATACGGAGACTCAAGAGCGCTGATCGCCGTTGACATTGGAGTATCAGTGACAAGAAAATTAGTAAGGAGGTGATTTCAAATGAGTACAGTTATGATCCGTCCTCTCCCCAGGCTACGTGCCCTGCCCGCCACGTTTCCCCTAGAAGGAGCTGTGCGGATTGAGCTGGAGGAAGGAGTGCCCGTTTTCAGAGCCTCTAGCTCCATTCAAACCCGGATCGAAGGGCTACTCCTCAAAGAGCGGGAGGTAGGATTAACTGTTGAGGAAAAGGGAGAACTTGACCGGTGTGAAGAAATAGACGATTTCTTGAGTTTTATCAACCGGACGGTTCGTAATCTGGTGCAATCTCAGCCAGGCAAGGAGATCTAGCAAGTGTCCCAACGGCGCAAAATATCACCTGAAATTCAACGCCTGGTGCGTCAACGAGCAAACCGTCTATGCGAATACTGCCACACCTCAGAGCAATGGCAGTATGTACGATTCACCGTAGATCACGTCATCCCTCTTGCCCAAGGTAGCTCTGACGACCTTGATAATCTCGCCCTGGCTTGTTTTCACTGCAACCGCAAGAAAGCTGACAAGCTCACTGCTCTCGACCCTGATTCCGGGGAAGAAGTTCCTCTGTTTAATCCACGTCGGGATGTCTGGAGTGAGCATTTCATCTGGTCTTCTGACGGGCTCTTCATCGTGGGTCTGACACCGACCGGACGGGCGTCGGTTGATGCTCTGGAGCTGAACCGCGAGAGGGTTATTAACATTCGGGCAGCCGACCGGATAGTGGGGCGGCATCCACCCTCTGGCGATCCAGTCCAGTTGACGATACAAAGGGTGTAACTGATAGTGAGCCATCAGTTGGCTCATCAGGTAATCCAAGAATGCCATTACCAAAATTGCCCTTGCAAATATCTGAAAGAAAAGCCCTGTTGGTTTTCATTGACCTCTTGCTAATCAATGCGGCCACTTTATTTGCCCTTTGGCTGTGGACACGGAGAGACCCCTGGCGCAGTCTTTCCCAAGACTTTGTTCTCTCCCAAGCTCACTGGTTCCTCTTCCTGACCGCCCTCTGGTTACTGTTGGCCTCGGTGAATGATTTCTATGAACTGAAAATCGCTGCCAATTTCCTGTCCAGTGCCTTCACTCTCCTCAGGATCACGACCTTTATGCTCCTGGTCTATCTCCTGATCTACTTCTTTTCCCCTCGCAACTCCTTGCCCCGTGTGTTTATCCTCTTTTACGCAGTTCTATCTTTTACCTTTCTAGGCCTCTGGCGCTCAGGTTACGCCCTATTCTTTGGCCGCCTTCCCTTCCAACGACGAGCCATCGTCGTGGGGGCTGGCGCATCAGGTCAAACTATCGCCCACACTATCAGAGACACCCTGGGGCCAGACTACCAAATAGTTGGCTACATTGACGACGACCCAACTAAGCAAGGCCAGGTCATCGAAGGACTGCCTGTCATCGG
>CAYNWI010000257.1:0-4298 GCA_964400825.1 uncultured Anaerolineae bacterium
ACCGACCAGCCCCCCACCCTCAGGCTTACATCCCACCGACGAAGGACCTCCAGGCCGCCCAGAGCTGCCACCAGATGGTCCTTCAGACGGGCCTGAGTCAATTCGGGCAGGATCCCCAGAAGGCGACCAAAGGCCGAAAGCAGGCGCTCCTTGTGGTAAGCCAACAGGGCTAGAATCCCCAGAAAGACAAGAGTGACCATGGCTACCCCTGCGCCCGGTTCCTGCACCCAGCGAGGAACAGTCATCGTCAGCAAAAGACCAACGAACAGAAAAAGAACCATGAGCAGATCCACTGCTTTCTCGACGGCGATGGTGCCCAGGACCAGGGCCTTGCTCTCTCCTTCGATCTCACCCACTAGATAGGCCCGCGTCAATTCCCCCAGCCGGGCTGGGATGACGATGTTAACCATCTGTCCGATGAAGATGATAGCCAGGAGCTTGCCGTATCGCCGTTGGTGATGGTGGGGGTAGAACAGGATCTGCCACCGGGCTGTCTTAGCCATGGACGTGGCAATGATGGTGCCCACGGCCACTAAGATAAGCCCACAGTTCGTTTGAGCAAGGGTATCCCATAACTCAGCGAAGTCAATGCCTCGGAATGCCAGGACTAAGAACAAGATGCTAAGGGCCATTCCTCCCCAGGAGCGCACCCGATCTGCACCTAACCTGGCGATTCCTCTGTTCGTAGCCATGGCCTATCCCCGCACAGGCAAGACATGAGCGTCTATGGCTGCCATCAAACCCATCATGGCCCAGAGGACGACCCCAGGCTTGGCTCCCAGGGTAATGGCATCGGTCATGCCATACACTTGGTGAGCCAACATGCCACAAAGAAGCCCCGCGGCCAGAGCCTGCAATGCCCCATCGTTAGAATAACGATAGACCCTCCACGCCATCAAAACGAAAGCGGTCAAGAGACTTAGGTAGGCGACTAAGCCCGGTATCCCTAAATCTACCCCGACCTGCAAAAAGTTATTATGGGTGTGGATCACGCGCGCCTCAGGGCCGATGAGGAAGAAGGGGTACATGACATTCGCCACCAAGTCGAAGGTGTTGAGTCCAATGCCGGTGTAAGGAAAATCCTGAATCATGTAGACGGCCCGTTGCCATACCTCCATCCGGCCAGCAAAGGTGAGAGTACCCACAGACACTGTCTCTTCACTTACGTCGAGGAGGAGATGCCCTATTCTCTCGATACCAACGCGCCAGATAACGACAATGCTTACTACCACAATGAGACCGAAGATGAGGCGCAGCCAGTGGTTCTTGATGGCACCCAGGGTGATCAGAGCCACGCCCAGCCCAAAGAAGGCACTCCGAGATTGAGTCAGAACAAAGGTAAGAACGGTTATCAACAGGATCAGACTGAGACTTGCGGTGAGAAGCCATCTGGAATGCACCATTGCCAGGAGCAGGGAGAGAGCCAGAGGGATAAAGAGAATCAACGTGCCTCCTACCTCGTTAGGGTGAAACCCTCCTCCTGGTGATCGGGTTACGCCACGGATCAGTTGGGGCAGGTGCTTGTAGATGGACGCAAGGGTGGGGAACTTGGCTGCCCAGTCCGTGCCCACCAGGCTCAGGGCGGAGATGCCTACTCCGCTCAGGAGAAAGAGGCCAGTGATTTGCCAGATGTCCCTCCTGGTCTGCGCGGTGTTGACAACGCTGTAAAAGGTCGCCACGCCCAAAATGATCCCTGTCAGTTTGGGAAAACTCAACTGCAGATTTACTGAGGCATATAGACTGATGGGCAACATGATGACCAATCCCAGGATGGGGATGTCCATGGGGGTATGCACCGTCACATAGCCTCTGGCGACCCAACGCACCAACCACAGGAAGAGAATCAACAGCAAGCTGGCAACCATCGCAGGCCGGGGCAAAATCTCGGGGAACATCAGAGGTGGAACAACAGGAGCCAACACCCACAACTCGTGCTCCGCAATCCAATTGGCAGCGCCCTTTAACCTGGCCCTCGCAGTAAGCTTCTCGGCTTTCCAGGTTGACAGAGAGGCGCTGGCTTCACTTGGATTCGACCGCGCCTCTCCCTTTACAGCTTTACTTCCCACTTAGCTTCCCCTTCAATCTCCCCGGCCAACCAGGGGCAGATTCGCCACCCAATGCCTGATGGCTCCCATCACACCGCTCTCTCTCCCGGACTGCCTGTGACCTCGCTTTTTCCTCCGCTCCCCACCATCCTCGGAGGAGTAGTAATAGTAGTAATAATAATACCCCCCTCGCCCCCGGTGAGAAAGCTTGTTCAAGGCCGCGCCTAACACGTTGGCCCCCACTTTGTCCAATTGCTCCTTCCCCCGCTGCGCCACCCCCCGCCGCGTGGTGCCAGCATCCACCACCAGCAGCACCCCATCCACCTGGTTGGCCAAGATCGAGGCGTCGGTGACGGCCAGGATGGGTGGACTATCGAAGAGCAGCACGTCCGCCTCCCCTTTGAGCTGCTCGATCAACTGCCTCATGCGCTGCGAATTGAGGAGCTCCGAGGGATTGGGTGGCAAGGGGCCACAGGTCAGCACGCGCAGGTTCTCTACTTCCGTCTCCTGCAAGTAGCCGTCGGTGTTGGGGTTCTTGTCCAACAGGGCGTTGGTCAACCCCAGATTCCTCGAAACCTCAAAGTACTGATGCAGGGCCGGGCGCCGCAAGTCGGAGTCCACCACAATCACCGATAGCCCAGCCTGGGCCATCACCGTTCCCAGATTGGCTACGGTGGTGGTCTTACCCTCGGTAGGGTCGGTGCTGGTGACGAGCAGGGTTTTCAGGGGATTATCCACTGAAGAGTACTGGATGTTGGTGCGCAGGGCGCGATATGCCTCTGAAATAGGTGATCTGGGATGGGCAGCGGTGATGAGTCTGGCCTCGTCTTCGGTGGAGAAGCGGGTGATGGCCCCCAGGGTGGAGAGTCCCAAAGCCTGGCCGACGTCCTCGGAGGATTTGATGGTGTCGTCCAGATACTCAATGAGGAAAGCCACGCCCACGGCCAGCATGCAGCCCACCACCGCGGCCAGGAGGGTGTTCTGCAGCTTGCGGGGCTTGATGGGGAACCTGGGCAACTCGGCCGACTCGGCGACGACGACGTTGTCCATGGACTGCACCTCCGCCAGGCGGATCTCCTCGTAGCGGCTGAGAAGGCTGGCGTAGTTGTTCTGGTACTGGGTCAAGGTGGTCTGAAGCCTGGCCAGCTCCGTCTGGTCAACGGCGGAATCGGAGCCCTGCAAGTCGTTGATGGCCTGCTGGGTAGCCTCCAGGTCGTTTTCGATGAGGGCCAACTGTTTGCTCAGGTTCTCCTTGGAACTGGCGAAGCGGCTCAGTTGTATCTCGGCGTTCTGCGCGATGAAAACCTCAGGGAGAGTGTTGGCTATATCCATGGCCAACTGTGGATCGTCGCTCTCCACGCTGACCTGGAGTAGCTGGGTGTCCCGCACAGGTTGAACATTAATGCCAGCGGGTAGGATACCTCTCTCCGTCTCCTCTGTCTCCTCTGTCTCCGCCCCTAGCCTTTTTGCCACTTCTTCGAGGACGGGGCGTTTGGTGAGCAGCTCCGCGTAGGTCTTGGCCAGACGCTCACTGGTCAGGAGCGAGGTATAATCGGCGCCGGCAGGATTGCGGGCCTCATTGATGAGCAGAGTGGTCGAGGCACTGTAGATGGGGGTCATGTTGCGGCTCACCAGGTAGGCGGTGCCGCCAGCCAAAAGCGTCCCCAGCACGATCAACCACAACCACCGCCAGAGCACAGTGAAGTATTGTCTTAATTCCACGTCTTTGTCTCCTTCAGTGAGAGTCTTGTCTATTATATAGCGGTTTCGCCCTGCGCGCAAACTCGACGGGGCGCAGGGGCGACGCGCTTTTCTAGCTCCCGCGCCTCCTGACCAGCGCGGCCATGAGAGCGGCCAGCCCAACGAGCGCCACCAGCCCCGACCACGGCGCCAGAAGCTCAAACTTGTTCACCGGGACGCTGACCCCTCCCACGCGGACTGGCGTTAGCGGTGGCTGGACGATGACCGCCCGGTAGGCGTTCACTCGCCCGTGCCCGTAGTACTGATCCCAGCCTGCATCGCCCAGGTCATCGGCGCTATCCTCGATGATGGCCCGCACCGTGGCGTTGGTTCTGGTGCCGTCCTGAGCAAAGAGGAGAGCAGCTATCCCGGCCACGTGGGGGGCGGCCATCGAGGTGCCGCCCATGTGGGCATAGGTGGAGCCATTGTTCCAATAGGTGCTGTAGATGCTCACCCCAGGCGCCGCCACCGCCACGTGTGGCCCATAGTTGGACCAGGACGCCTTGACATCGC
>CAYNWI010000258.1:0-4298 GCA_964400825.1 uncultured Anaerolineae bacterium
CCCCTCCCATCTCTCCCTATCTCCCTCCCCTTGTCTCCCCCTCTCCCCTGCTCCTCTGTTCCAGTGTACCTCGCTCGATCAACATCTCCTGTACCCTGGACAAGTCAGTATCTCTCTCTTTGAGTTGGACATAAAAAGCAGAGGGGCGACGCCCTCTCGTTGCGCGGTGAAAGCGAGGAGGTGCCAGTCGTCGGGATCGAGGGTTGATCTGAGGACGGTCCGGGCCTGGTCAGAGAGGAGCCGACAGAGGGTGCGGTAGGTCAGGTCAGGGTTCTTCATGAGATGGCATTTCGCCTTCCACCTTGCCAGCGGTGATTTCCAAGACCCCTGTGGTGTAGTCAATCAGAGTCCGAAAATGTTGCAGGAAACTGAGGCCGAGCAAACCTTCGATCCCGGCGATCTCGGGGATATCGTGGCATACGACATCCACAGCCTCGGCTTGCAGATCTGCAAGCTCAATGCTCTGCACAGTGATCAACGGCGCTTCGATGACCCCGTTGGCAGTGACGATAGGCATGCGGCGCTCCGAGGCGGCCGGATCGTAGCCGATGTCCTTGGCTACATCCCAGGCGATGACGGTATAAACGGCACCGGTGTCCAGGATGACATCAACCTCCCGAACACCGGACGGGCCATGGATTCCCACGCGTCTCAGGATGATGGGTATGTCAAGCTCGCTTTGCATCACAGGATCACCGCGTAACCAGGCTTCACAACGGGGCCGGCGAAGGTGACATAGACCCGTTCTACTTTATTCTCCCTGAGCTCTCGGTGGAGTTCCCTTCGGTCAGGGTTATGGGCGATCAATCGGCCTAACAATTCCCCAACTGGTGTCTCCTCGCTAACCAGGAAAGCCAGCCATTGACCAGCGTACTGTTGCTTCATCTGCTCTAAGCTCACCCTTTCCATTTCTACGACCTCCTGTTATCTCTAATCCCCTTGGCTCTCAGTATATAGTGTACCACAACTCCCCCGCAGGTGCAAACTCCGCTTTCATCGCCTCCCCTCCCCCCTTGCACTCCTGCTCCCCCTCTCCCTCGCTCCCCTGCTCCCGCGCACCTCTGCTCCCCCTCACCCTGTCACCCCTTCTCCCCCTCCCATCTCTCCCTATCTCCCTCCCCTTGTCTCCCCCTCTCCCCTGCTCCTTTGCTCCCCCGCTCCCGTGCTCCCTTGCTCCTTTTCCTCTCAACAGTCATGCGCGGCTTTTCGTTTGTTTGCCTTTCTGCTCGTATCATGATATAATCAATGTGGAGAAACCAATGGAAAGGGGTTAGACAATGGCTGGTAAAGATTTCTCAGAGTATGTTCAGGGCAAGACCTTCGACGAGATCCTTCACGAAGGGCGCAGGGAAAGCGCCGATCGCATCCTATCCGAAGCACTCACCCCCCTGGCTTTGCTATTATCACGGGAGTTGCTCAAGGTTCTCCTGATCTCGCCTCAGGCTTTGGAAGAGTTGAGCCTTTCGGCTACCCCTTCGACAAGCCGGCGGGCTGAGCCTATCATCCCCTCAGGGCGGCGGCTCAAGGCAGGCATTACGCCGACTGTGGAGAAGGCCTGATGCTCTACCTGGACACTTCGGTGCTTCTGGCCTATACCCTGACCCAAACGATGGAACCTTCCCGGTTCCAGGCTACTTCCGAACTGTTCCAACTGGTCAATCAGGGAGTGGTCAAGGCGGTTACCTCGTTCTATGCCCTGCACGAGTTGTTGGTGATCGCCATCAGCAACACGGAACCGGACTGGGAGGCGGGAAGCGAACTGGCCCGTGAAGCGTTGTTGGCCATCTTGTCCAGTCGTCTACTGTACGTTCCCATCCCACGACGAGAGGATAAGATGCTCAAAGCCAGACTATTCTCCGCTCTGCGAGATGCAACTGACGTACCCCATGCCATTGCTGCCCACACAGCAGGTTGCACGACCATCGTGGCTTACGACGAACACTTCCGCGCTATCGAGGCTACCATCCCATACAAGACACCGGACGAAATCGTCGCCGAGTATAGATAAGGGCACTCTAACCGCCGCACCTCGTCCAGCTCGCCCCGCTCCGCCGCAGCAATCAACGCGTCAACGTAAAACGCAAAACGTGAAACGTGATTCGTCTCCCCCGCTCCCCTGCTCCCCCTCTCCTTCTCTCCCCCTCACCCCATCTCCCCTGCTCCCCAGCCCCTCGTCTCCCCCTCACCTTGTCTCCCTCTCTCCCCCTTCCCCTCCCCCCATCATCCCATACAATCTCTCCACCAACTCCCCATTCCTCTGTTCCCCCGCCAGCGCAATCAGCTCATCCAACTCCTCCCGTTTCACGCCTTCCCGTTTCACGCCTTTACGTTTCACGTCTTCACGTTTCACGTCCCCCCGTTTCACGTCCCCCCGTTTCACGCCTTCACGCTTCACGCCACGCGCATCACGTTCTCCAGTGCGGATGCGAAAGATGTGGGGATGGGATGTGGTTCCGCGTTCTTCCCCGTCGCCCAGCAACTCCTCGTGCATCTTCTCCCCTGGACGGGGGCCGATGTACACGATGGGGATGTCCACGTCGGGGCGCAGGCCCCGCAGGCGGATGAGCCGCCGGGCCAGCTCGTCTATGCAGATTTGCTGGCCCATGTCCAGTAGAAAAATGTCGCCTCCTTCGGTGAGGGTTGCCGCCTGAATAACCAGGCTGATGGCTTCGGAGACGCTCATGAAGTAGCGGGTCATGTCGGCATGGGTGACGGTGACCGGGCCGCCCATCTCGATCTGCCGCTCGAACGTCGGCACCACGCTTCCCCGACTACCGAGCACATTCCCAAAACGAACAGCCGTGAACAACGTGGCTGATGGCTGATGGCCGATGGCCGATGGGTTACTATCTGCTATCTGCCATCCGCCATTCGCTATTAGCATTTCGCACAGCCGCTTGGTCGCTCCCATGACGTTGCATGGATTCACGGCCTTATCGGTGGAGATGAGGACGAAGCGTTCGGCGCCGTATCGGGTGGCCAGGTCGGCGACGATGCGGGTGCCCAGGATGTTGACGCGCACCGCTTCGTCGGGGTGAGCTTCCATGAGGGGGACGTGTTTATAGGCGGCGGCGTGGAAGATGATCTGCGGGCGGTAGGTTTCAAAGACGGCGCGCATCTTGGTGTGGTTGGTCACATCACCGATGATAGGGACCAATTGCGGATTGCGGATTGCGGATTGCGGAATGGGAATTTCGGATTGCGAATTTCCAAATCCGAAACTTGTACTGAGCCCTGTCGAAGTATCCGAAACTTGTGCTGAGCTTGGTCGAAGCATCCCAAATCCCAAATCATAGAGTCCGGATTCGTTGTTGTCGAGCATGAGGAGCTGGCGGGGGGCGAAGGGGAGGATCTGGCGGCAGAGTTCGGAGCCAATGGAGCCGGCGGCGCCGGTGACCAGGACAATCTTGCCCGCCAGCAGGCCACGGCAGGCCTCACGGTCAGTCTCCACTGTATGGCGGCTCAGCAGGTCCTCGGCGGTGACGTCGCGCAAGGGGGCCAGCTCCTTGCGCTTCCCAAGGAATTCGAAGACGCTGGGAATCACCTTGATGATGGCCCCGCTCTGCTGGCAGATGTCCAGGATGGCCCGGAAGTCGTCCCCGGAGATGTTGTACATGGCCAGGACGATGAGGTCCACCTGGTGGCGGGCCACGAGCTGGGGGATGGCGTGGCGGTCGCCCAGAACCTGGATGCCGTGGACGCGCATGCTCTGCTTGGCCGGGTCGTCGTCCACGAAGCCGACGAGCTGATAGCCCGCGCCCTCTTTCTGATTCAGAAAGCGCCAGGCCAGGAGCTGCCCGGCCTCGCCAGCGCCAACGATGAGCACCTGGATGCGGGCCGCCCCCCTGCCCCCCAAAGTTGGGGGGAATGGGGGGCTTTCGCGCAGCGCGCGCCAGCGCCAGCGGAAGCCGGTCCACACCCGCCGACGATAGCGCACGCTGACGAAGCCCACGAAGGTGAACATACCCATTATCCAGACCACGCTGAGGGGGACGGGGCGATGGCGGGGCCAGAAGACGTCGGCCAGGGTCAACAGGACGGTGCTGGCGGCGACGGCGGCGACGATGACCACGATCTCGCCAGCCGAGGCGTAGCGCCAGATGCGGTGGTAGAGGCGGAAGAGGTGGTTGACGGTGCAGCAGACGCCGATGGCCAGTAGACCGAAGATCAGCGCAGGGCGGATGTCCAGGTTGGCGGTGACGGCGCGCACACCCCAGGCCAGTAGCAGGCTGGCGGCGACTACCAGGGCGTCAATGACGCTCCAGGGGACGTAGCGGCGGATGAAGCGGTAGATGGAG
>CAYNWI010000259.1:0-4283 GCA_964400825.1 uncultured Anaerolineae bacterium
AGGAGGATAGACATGAGAAGGGGAATGAATTGGTTGCTGGCGGGGGTGCTCTTGGCGATTGTCGTCGCCGGGTGTGCGCCGACGGCTACGCCGAGCCCCACACCGTCGCCAGTGCCAACCTTTACGCCGACGGTGCTGGGGGCTACACCGACCCCTGTGCCTCTACCAACGGCTACACCAACGACCGCGCCGCTGCCCACTCCCACTCTAATGACGGTGCCGCTACCTACCCCTACCATCACCGAGCCCCTCCCTACCACACCTGAGGAAGTGTCGCGTATCAGCCTGGAAGAACTGAAGGAGTTGATGGACAGCGGGGCCGACGTAGTGGTAGTGGATTGTCAGCCCAGGAGTGTCTATGAGCAGGGGCATATCCCTGGGGCCATCTCCCTCCCTTGGGCTATGGAAATAACACCGACAGACGCCCAACAGTTGCCCCAAGATAAACTGATCGTCACCTACTGTGATTGTGGCCCTGGGGAAGCAGACAGCGCCGATGTGGCGCTGCAACTTATCAGGATGGGCTTCAAGAATGTCAAGGTCCTGGCCGATCCGTCCATCAGGGGGTGGATGGAGGCAGGCTATCCTACTGGAGGAATAGATAAATGAAAAGTAAGATTTTGGCACTACTATGGCTAGTCTTGGTAGTCGTATTGGCGGGTTGTAGTAGCCCAGGGACGACTTCAGACAAGAAGGATGTGAGTTATCTAGCGGGTCCATTTGAGGGCTTAATAGGCCCAGTGGAGATGAACCCCCACCCGTCTAGCCTGGAGGGGAAGACTGTGGTTTTGCGCTGGAATGGGAAGCCCAATGGTGACATTGTTCTCAACCATTTAGGAGAGCTTCTTATTCAGGAAGGGGTAGAAAAGGTAATCAAGCTGTGGGAGGTAGACCCTGACAGTGCCATGATTTCAGGCAAAGAAAATGTTATCTCCTTAGGCATGGAGAGGAGTGAGCATTTTGCAGAAGAAGTGGCCGAGCTCAAAGCTGACCTGGTCATCGGTTCGCAAGCCGACTGAGGGCACTGTAGTACATGGCTGGTCGTGGACCAGTTGAATGTGGAGAAGAAGGGCATTCCTACAGTTTTTATTGCTACTACTTCCTATATTGATTTGGCCATAAACACTATGGAGGGCCAAGGTTTGGGTAAAGATGATATGGCTTATGTGGTAATACCACACCCCATAGGAGGGCTAAGTGAAGAGGAGGTATGCAATAAGGTTGATAAGGCCTTTCCGGAGATTTTAAAGGCGGCAACTGAATGGCAGCCGTCCCGTTAAAGAAATAGTTAAGGAGGTATCAATGACTGTATTACAGAGGTTTATAGACAATCACTGGGTAATGCTGGCTTTTCGCTTGATACTGGCAGCAATGTTCTTGGTTTCTGCTTATGGCAAGCTGGTCAACCTTGAAGATTACTCAGTGGCCGCAATTTACAACTTTCAACTCGTGCCAATTTGGCTGGCTCGTCCAGCGGGATACATACTCCCCTTCATTGAGTTAGCTTGTGCACTTGGGATACTCTTCGGCGTATTAACCAGGCTTTCGGCTTACGGCATTGCGGCGATGAGCGTGGTCTTTTTCGGTGCAAAGATGATAGTGGAATATGTACAGCATCGAATCATCTACTGCGGTTGCTTCGGTGCTGTAATGGATACCTTTGCTACACAGACTAAATTCTTGGATATCCCTATATTGCTGATAGCCTTGGGAGTAATCTTCTCTAACTCCCGCTACTGGTTAGCCATCGGTGGGTTGCTGCCGGAGGAGTGGAAAGACAAATTGCGGCTGGTCTGGTAAGGTATACGTGGGCCATCTTGGCGGCAAGCCGTCTCTGGGATGGAACGCGGGAGTGGTTGAGTGCCGGTGTGCTCCGCGGTCTTCAAAACCGTTGCGGCGGCGTGAGAGCGTTGCTATGTGGGTTCGACTCCCATCCACTCCCGCCACTTTTGTCTCCACATCGGGCAATGGGACTTGAAGGATGAGTAGATGCGCGTCATCGGTACGGCAGGACACGTGGATCACGGCAAATCGCTGCTGGTGGAAGCCCTGACGGGCATTGACCCCGACCGTCTCAAGGAGGAGAAGGAACGGGGAATGACCATTGATCTGGGCTTCGCCTGGCTGACCCTGCCCAGCGGCCAGACGGTCAGCATCGTGGACGTGCCGGGCCACGAGGACTTCGTCAGGAACATGCTGGCCGGTGTGGGGGGCATTGACGCCGCCCTGCTGGTGGTGGCCGCCGACGAGGGGGTGATGCCCCAGACCCGAGAGCACTTGGCTATCCTCGACCTGCTCCAGGTCAAGACCGGCATCGTGGCCCTGACCAAGACCGACCTGATAGACGATCCGGAGTGGCTAGAGCTGGTGGAGATAGACGTGGCCGAACTGCTGGATAGCACCTGCCTGGAGGGGGCTGAGATCGTGCCCGTCTCGGCCATGACGGGTCAGGGGCTAGAGACCCTGGTGATGGAACTAGATCGCCTGCTGGCGGCCACGGCCCCCCGGCTCGACCTGGGCCGGCCGCGCCTCCCCATTGACCGGGTCTTCACCATCGCTGGCTTCGGCACGGTGGTCACGGGCACCCTCATTGACGGACGGCTTCGGGTGGGGCAGGAGGTGGAGATCCTCCCCCAGGGCCTGAAAGCCCGTATCCGCGGCCTCCAGACCCACAAGCAGAAGATCGAAGAGGCGGTGCCCGGCAGCCGGGTGGCCATCAACCTGACCGGGGTGAGCACCGACCAGCTCCAGAGGGGCGACGTGGTGACCACGCCTGGCTGGCTGGAGCCCACCCCACTGATTGACGTACGTCTCCAGATCCTCTCCAACGCTTCCAAACCCCTCAAGCATAACGTGGAGGTGGAGTTCTTCAGCGGCTCGGCCCAGATCGTGGCCCGCGTGCGGCTCCTGGGAGCCAAGCAGATTGATCCCGGCGGGACGGGCTGGGCCCAGTTGCGCCTGGCCCAGCCAACAGTCGTGCTCAAGGAGGACCGCTTCATCGTCCGTCAGCCCTCGCCCGGCCTGACCATTGGCGGCGGCGTCATCGTTGATCCCCACCCCCGGCGGCGCCACCGCCGCTTCCGACCTGAGGTCATCCAACGACTGGAGACCCTGGCCCACGGCACCCCGGAGGAGATCCTGCTGGAGGCCCTGCGACGCCAGGAGCTCTGCCTGGCCAGAGAGCTCATGCAACGCAGCGGCCTCTCCAAAGAGGCGGTCCCGGAAGCCCTGGGCCAACTGCTCATGGCGGGACAGATCCTCGTCCTGGACGACGGGGGAAGGGGGATGGATCATCAGGCATTGGCTGCCAGCGGCAAGCTTCTCATCTCGGCCTCGGGCTGGGCGGTTTTAATGGATCGCCTGACAGGCTTGCTAGCGGAGTATCACCGCCAGTACCCCCTGCGGTCCGGCATGCCCCGCGAGGAACTCAGGAGCCGCCTGCGCCTAGAGACCCGGCTCTTCAACGAGGTGGTGGATCTGGCGGCCAGGCAGGGGAGAATAGCCCTGACCGAGGCGACCCTGCGGATGCCAGAGCACGAGGTACGCTTCAACACCGAGCAGCAGCGCCACACAGAGCGCCTCCTGGGCGCCTTCGAGAGAAACCCCTACACCCCCCCCTCTGTGACCGAAGCTGAGGCCATAGTGGGTTCCGAGGTCTTCAACGCTCTCGTGGAGCAGGAGGTGCTGGTCAAGGTGAGCGGTGACATCTGCTTCCTCAGCCGGGTCTATGAGGGGATGGTGAGGAGAGTGGTGGATCACATCAAAAGGAAAGGGAGCATCACTGTTGGTGATGCGAGGGACATGTTCAGGTCGAGCAGGAAGTACATCCTACCCTTCCTGGGGCACTTAGATGATGAGCGAGTGACCAAACGCGTCGGCGATGAGCGGGTACTGTGGTAAGAGAAAGCCTCACGATGCCTCTCGCCTCACCCGCTGCCACCACTCCCTCTTTACTAATGCTGGTGGCTAGTGTGCCTTGCTGGTTTGCACTGATCAGGCTTTTGTGGTAAACTGTGTTAGCAATGGAGGTTACAGGAGCAATGATTATGTTGCATCACCGCCGCACCTGAGGGCTGGCCTGGGGCGCCGGTTGGCGTCCGCAGGCCAATCTGCACATGCCAGAGGCTTCGACTACGCTCAGCCCAGGGGGCGGTGATGTGACCGCGCCCTGAGCCTGGGCTTGGTGTCCCTCCTGGGGCGACTACCGCCGCTGGCGTGTGCCGGCGGCGGTTTTTTGTTGCCCACACTGCGGTCTCCGGACCGTTGTGGAGATCATATTTCAG
>CAYNWI010000260.1:0-3780 GCA_964400825.1 uncultured Anaerolineae bacterium
TCACGGTGGCCGATTACAACCGGCGACTCAGTCCGGTTAGCATCGCTTTGCGAGACCAGTTCGGCACGATGAACGCGGGGCTGGCAGAGGCCATCGCCGGCATTGAGGTCGTCAAAGCCAACGTACAGGAGCGGTACGAGTGGAGCAAATTCACCCAGAACGCCCGCCTGTTCCGCGATTATTTCGTGAAAGAAGGGGAAATCGAAGCTCGCTACCTGCCGATGCTGATGTTCAGCCTGGCCTGGGCGGGCGGGTTCCTGCACGCCCTGCTGCTCTGGCGGGGGGGCACCATCACCCTGGGCCAGGTGATCACCTTCATGGGCTTGCTGGGCACGCTTCGCTTCCCCACCTTCATCTCCCTCTTTTCCTTCGACCTGGTCCAACTGGGGATCGCCAGCAGCGGACGGATTCTGGAGTTAATCAACACGGAAACGGAGTTGGACGAGAACCCGGCCGGCGTTGCCCGACCGATTCGGGGAGAAGTGGTTTTTGAGAACGTCAACTTTGGCTACGATGGGAATCCGGTGCTGAGAAACATCAGCTTTACTGCCCGGCCCGGCGAGACCATCGCCATCGTGGGCCAGACCGGTTCAGGCAAGACCACCTTCACCCAGCTCATCAACCGCATCTTCGACGTGAACAGCGGGCGGGTGCTGATTGATGGCCTGGACGTGCGAGACTGGAGCCTGGAATCGCTGCGTTCGCAGATCTCCACCATCGAGCAGGACGTGTTTCTCTTCTCTCGCACGTTGGCCGAGAACATCGCCTTTGGCTGCGCCGACGCCAGCCAGGAAGCCATCGAACTGGCAGCCCACGAGGCTCAGGCGCACGAGTTTATCACCAGCTTCAGCGACGGCTACGACACCGAGATCGGCGAGCGCGGCGTGACCCTTTCTGGAGGAGAACGGCAGCGCATCGCCATCGCCCGCGCCTTTCTCACCGACCCGCGCATCCTGATCCTGGACGACAGCACCAGCGCCATTGACAGCGCCACCGAGGATCAGATTCAGCGGGCCATGCGCCGCATCAGCCGCCAGCGGACCACCTTTCTCATAACCCACCGCCTCAGCCAGATCCGCTGGGCCGACCGCATCCTGGTCCTGCGCCGGGGCGAGCTGGTGGATCAGGGGACACACGAGGAGTTGATGGGGCGGTGTGAGGCGTATCGGCGTATATTTGCGAGGTATGACTAAAACGTAAAACGTGAAACGTAATTACGCCTTACGTTTTACGCTTTACGCATTACGGGAGAATCATGGGCTTTGTCTTAGACGGCCTCGACACCGAGGCCTACGACCGCGAATACAGCGACCGGGAGTTGCTGAGCCGGATCATTAGTTATTTCCGGCCGCACACTCGGCAGATGATCCTGGTGGCCGCCATGATCACGCTGAACTCGGTGGCCGGGACGGGCAGCCCTATCCTCATCTCCAAGGCCATTGACATCATGGCGGAAAACCCATCGGTCGAGGCCATGCTGCTCCTGGCGGGAGGTGTGCTTGTGCTGGGTGTGGCCGCCTGGATATTCAACTACGTGCGGCAACTGTTCTCCGCCCGGGTGGTGGGGGACGTGGTGCTCCAGTTGCGGGAGGACGTTTTTGACGCCACCGTCGGGCACGACCTCTCCTTTTTCGACGAGCATCCGTCTGGCAAGATCGTCAGCCGCGTCACGTCCGACACGCAGGACTTTTCCGCCGTCGTCACCCTGGTCATGGACCTGCTCAGCCAGGTGTTGCTGGTCCTCATCCTATCCATCTGGCTGTTCAGAATCAACGTCTTGTTGACCCTGTTGCTGCTGGGAATGGCGCCCATTGCAGCCGCCATCGCCCTCAGCTTCCGGCGGGTGGCGCGGACGGTCACCCAACGCGCCCGCCGGGTCACGGCCAAGATCAATGCCCAGATTCAGGAGTCGGTCAGCGGCATCATGGTGGCCAAGAGTTTCCGGCAGGAACACGCCGTTTACGCCAGCTTCGAAGCCAACAACCAGCAGGCCTACCAGGTGGGGGTGCGACGCGGCCTGACGCTCAACACCATCTTCCCGGTCATGGGCCTTGCCTCCGGCCTGGGAGTGGCTACGCTGATCTACGCCGGCGGGCTGACGACCCGCAGCGGAACGGTCAGCCCTGGCGATTGGTACCTGTTCATGCAGGCGGTGGGCTTTTTCTGGTATCCGCTGCTGAGCATCTCCTCGTTCTGGAGCCAGTTCCAGGATGGGCTGTCCGCTGCGGAGCGAGTGTTTGCGCTGATTGACGCCGAGCCCAAGGTGATCCAGGCAGCGTCCGAAGCGGTGGCAAAACTGGACGGACGGATAACGTTCCGTGATCTCACCTTCACTTACACTGGCGAGGAGGTTGTG
This sequence comes from uncultured Anaerolineae bacterium, assembly GCA_964400825.1. GTDB lineage: Bacteria > Chloroflexota > Anaerolineae > VGOG01 > VGOG01 > CAYNWI01. Next base: position 2,357 of record CAYNWI010000260.1, read on the forward strand.
CTGTCCGACTTCACCCTGGACATCAAACCCCAGGAGACCCTGGCGCTGGTGGGCCACACCGGCGCTGGCAAGAGCAGTCTGGCGCGGCTGATGACGCGCTTTTACGAGTTCCAGGAGGGAGAGCTTTTGATTGATGATCGAGACATCCGCCGCCTGCACCTGGGCCAGTATCGCCAGCACATCGGCCTGGTGCCGCAAGAGCCGTTTCTCTTCTCCGGCACCGTGCGGGACAACATCCGCTACGGCAGGCCCGAAGCGAGCGACACGGCGGTGCATGAAGCGGCCATGCACATCGGCAACGGCGACTGGCTGGCCGACCTGCCGTCCGGCCTCGACACCGACGTGGGCGAGCGCGGAGCCAACCTCTCGATGGGGCAGCGGCAACTGGTCGCCCTGGCGCGCGTGCTGCTCAAAGACCCGGCCATCTTCATCCTGGACGAAGCCACCGCCAGCGTGGACCCGTTTACCGAGACCCAGATTCAAGAGGGGCTGGAGACTATCATGCGCGACCGCACGGCCATCGTCATCGCCCACCGCCTGTCCACCGTCAAGCACGCCGACCGCATCATCGTCATGGATCATGGTCGGATCATCGAAGAAGGCACCCACGACCAGTTGATGGCCCAGGGCGGCCACTACGCTGAGCTGTACAACACCTATTTCCGGCACCAATCGTTGGAGTACATTGAGAGCTTTGTCGGTTGACCTATGGTTCACGGGAAGGAGGGAGCACGGAATGAATACGAAAAGCCATGAAAACGATCGCCGTCAGAGACCTTTTCCACGCTTTCGCCAAGAAGACGAAGAAGACCCCGAGACGAGAGATCGCCATGGCCGAGAAGCGGATGGACGACTTTCTGAGGAGGCACGGGCCATGAGGACGCTGGACGATCTGAAGTCGCAACTGAGGCAGAACCCGGAGTTTGTCAGGGAATACGAGGCCCTGGAGCCGGAGTACCAGGTGGCGCGGGCCGTGCTGGGCTTGCGCCTGCAACGGGGGCTTTCCCAGGCGGAGCTGGCGGAGAGGGCAGGGACGAAGCAGGCCAGCGTCTCCCGCGTGGAGCGGGCGGAGACCGTGCCCTCGCTGACCCTGCTGAAGAAGCTAGCCGCCGCCCTGGACACGCGGGTGGAGATCCGCCTGGTGCCCAGGGACTAACAAGACACAGAGACGAAAAGGAAAGTAGCTATCCCCATTTGACAGGTTATAACGCAGGGAGTATAATAGTAACGTGACATCGGAGACTTCTCGGCGCTGGCAGGTCGTGTACTACCATGATCAGCGGGGGCGGCGGCCCGTGCGCGAATTCCTGGACGGCTTGAGGGCGCCCGATCGGGCTGCCGTGCTGCGCGGCTTTGCGCTTCTGGAGGAGTTCGGCCTGGGGGTAGAGTGGCCCCACGTGCGGCCTGTCAGCGGGTATCGGAAA
>CAYNWI010000260.1:3790-4201 GCA_964400825.1 uncultured Anaerolineae bacterium
GTCCGGGCGCAGGTAGGCGCGATTCGGCTGTTCTACTTTGCCCACACGGGGCGGCGTTTCGTCATCCTGCATGGTTTCGTCAAGAAGAGCGGCAAGACGCCGCGGCGCGAATTGGAGATCGCGGCGCGACGGATGCAGGACGTATTAGAACGGGAGGCGTGAGAGACAATGGCTATAGAAGCGTTTGAGACCTTCGGGGAGCACCTGGCCGAGGCGTTGGGAGATCCGGAGTTCCGTGAGGCGTGGGAGGCATCGGATCCGGCCTATCAGTTGGCCAGGCTGCGCATCCTGCGCGGGCTGACCCAGCAACAGTTGGCGGAAAGGGTAGGCACCCGCCAGCCCAGCATTGCGCGGCTGGAGAGCGGGCGGGAGGAGCCCAAGCTGGGCTTCTTGAGGCGCGTGGCGAAGCGC
>CAYNWI010000261.1:0-4130 GCA_964400825.1 uncultured Anaerolineae bacterium
AGTCGAGCCGTCGAGCCGCCCAGGGCAAAACGCCCGCCGCCCCGCCTCCCTCACCCCGACCGCTGCCGGTGGGCGAAGAAAGTGGGGCGGCGCTCTGGATGATTCGGCTTCTTTCTACCACGTGCTCGATTGGCGAATGGTGATTTTGCCGATGGCCTGGCCCACCTCCAGATCAACGCGGTTTTCGGCAGTGGCGTAGCCGGGCGAGGTGTAGACGTCGCCCTGTTGCTGGTAGCCGTCCGGCAGGTCGCTTACGGAGAGTCCAGTGTCTACGCGGACGCGCGCCGCCAGCCCAGCGGGGATGACGACCACCGTCTCGCCGATGGCGCCCTCGATCTTGGCGTAGAAGCGCCCCTCGTCAGGCAGGGTGACGATGGCCTGGCCGATCCCCACGCTCACCTCCAAGTCGTCCACCGTCAGGCCTGTCAGGTCAAGGTCGGCCCGTCCCGCTCCAAGATCAACCTTCAACTCCAGGGGGACTTCGGGAGCGAGCCCCAGCTCCCAGCCCGGCTGATCGCCCCACCAGAAGAACGGGCCACCCGTCGCGCCCTCGCTTCGCAGGGTAAAGGTCGCCGTCTTGCCCGCAATGGCGAAATCACGCTTTGCCCTCTGTACCCGGCCCATCTGAATCACGCCTTCGATCAGGTTGGCCGATTCGGGGAGCGCCTCGATGTGCAGCGATCCGAGGCCGGGTTCGATGACGATCTCAGCCCGGCTTGCTTCGCCCAGAGCTTGCCTGACCTCTTCACCAGCCACTACCTGTCTGGTTCCTATGTCTGGCCCGAGCAGCCAAAGCGCTCCGGCCAAAATGACTACTGTCAGCACCAGGGCCAGCAGGGAACCCCAGACCGAAAGGCGGTTGAGGATGATTTCCAGTCCTGCGGCGATGAGCAGGATCGGCCACAGGCGGAAGATCACTTCCCAGACACTCCAGGCCAGAACCCCCATGTTGTTCAGCAGAAAGACGATTCCCAGCCCGATCAGGATCACAGGGCCAACCAGGCTGACCCTTCGGCTTCGCTCAGGGCGGGGCCTTGGTTTTTGTTCTTCCATGTCAATCTCCTTTTGCACAAAGTGAGATAAACCAGGTTTTTTCCGCTCGAATTACAACCCTTAGGATCTGAACAGGCGAAAGAGGAGATAAAGCCCGGCCAAGATCAGGGCTATCGGCCACAGATAATTTAAAAGACCTGTGGTGGCGGCGGTGATCAGCAGGCCCATCACCAGGAGCACAGCGGCAGGGATGAGGGGCCACTTCATCCGTCCCTGCGGGGTGGGCACGAAAGACAGCAGGCCAAAGGTCAGCCCCAGGCCCAGGAAGAGCACCCCGCCCGTCTCCAGGCCCTCGAAGACGGAATCAAGGCCAGCGATCAAGGCCAGGGTAAACATCACGCCGCCGGGGATGACGGCCCACCAGGACTCGCGTTTTAGGAAGTAGATCACCCAGAAGGCCAGCCCAATCCCACCCAGAAAGAGCGTGCCGCCCAGGATGTCGCCGACCCTTGGGAAAAACTCATCCAGAGCGATCAGCGCGGCCAGGCCGAGCAGGGCGAACCCTGGTATGATCGCCCACCATTGGGTTCGATTGGTCAGGAACATGTACAAGAAGATCAGGCCGCCAGCGGCAAAGATGAGCGCCCAGATCAGGGCCACGACGCCCACAAAAATCCCGATATTCTGGAGCAGGAGCAATACCCCGACGACGATCAGCAGGATCCCTCCAATAGCTCGTACATCGAATCGTTTCATTGACTTAAGACCTCCTCTGAGTATGATGTTCGTGGTCAGATCGGAATGAAGTGAAGTACTGCCTGCGTGAAACGTGAGATACAGCGCTGTACTACGAGTCACGTTTTACGTTTCACGTTTGACGCCTCTTTGCTAGGTTGCGTGGTTTACTACAAACCATACCTGTCAACGAATGGTGATAGGCCCCGATCCCTGGTCTATCTCCAGCGTGATGGTGTGCTCGGCGGTGTCGTAGTTGTCCGTCTCCCACACGCCATCGCCGCTGCTCTTGCCCTGCACCAACTCGAATCGCGTGTCCGGGCTGAAGGGGCCGCTGCCCGAATTGAGCTCCACGCGCGCGCCCACACTTCTGGGCAGGACGATGGCGAGAGGCCCGGAGCCACCGTCAATTTTGGCCTCGAAGGTATTGTCGGACGGCAAGACCAGGTCAATAGGCCCGGAGCCAGCGTCGAGTACCAGGCCGCTGACCTGCAAGCCGGCCAGGTCGAAGTCGCAGGGACCGGAACCGGCGTCGAAGGTCAGGTCGAGGGGCACATTGGGGCTGAGCCCCACGTCCCAGCGTTTGTCTGTCCGATCGCTGAGGTCAAATGGCCAGAGCCAGATTCCGGTAGAGCGGCTATCCAGCTTCACGTTGGCCTGGCTGCCGCGCACACTCACGTCGAAGGTTAGCTCACCGAGGTAGTCAACGTCACCCTCGATGAGGTTGGGCGAATCCTCCAGCGGGCTCAGGTAGCCGGGCATGCTGGTCCAGTCAACGTAGACCGTGGCTTGCTCCACACCTGCCAGGGAATATTCGACGTGCCTGGTGTGGAGTGCAGGCTGCTGGATCCAGTCGGATACTCCAGGGATGTTCTGCGCGAAGAGGGCAACCAGCACTATCACGCTGATCAGCACCAGGATCAGCACCGCGCTGATGATAGCTCCGATTACTGAGCGATGGCCGATCAACAGGTCAATGCCGAGGGTGATGATCAGCAGCGGCCATAGTCGCCAGAGGACACCCCACGATTCCCAGGGCAGGTAGCCCAGGTTCGATAGCAGTAGCATGATGCCAGCGCCAATGAACATCAGAGGCCAGAAGACGGAGGGCGGACGACGGCGCCGTGGCCGACGAGGTTCGTACGGTGGCTGCGGCGGCTCCTCTGGGATGATGGGTGGGATGGCTGGCGCAGTTGGCTCTTTGCCCGCTGGGGCCGTCTCGCCTGTCACCAATTGCTCTTCTTCAAGCGGTTCTTGAAAGTTTGACATAATGCACCTCCTAATCTTGTTTTGATTGGTTCCGAATCGCACGAGAACGCTTGATACTTTGCCGCCTGCTGGTGCAGAGATGCTGCGTGAAACGTGAAGCGTGATCCGTGAGAAGATTGTCTTCGCGTTTCACGTTTTACGCATCACGTACACATATCTATACGTAAAAGCCGAAGCAAAGTTGCGACCTCGTTTGCCTTCACCGGCTCAATGTGGTAAAATGCAGTAACGACTTATTTCAGGAGGTAGGCCAATGGCTGAAGGTGATCCTGGAGAAATGCTCAACGCTCTTCTGCAACCCTGGCACCAGGCCGTGGGCGATCCGGCCAAGGCTCAACAGGAGGTGCTGCGTCGCCTCCTGAAAATCTACGCCCAAACCGATTACGGAGCACAGCACGGCGCGGCCCAGATCGAGACCATCGAGGGCTATCGCCGCGCCTTCCCGGTGGCCACTTACGAGGACTATCAGCCCCTCATCCAGCGGGTGATGGCGGGCGAGCTGAGCCTGCTCCTCAACGAAGAGCCGATTGGCTGGGCCATCACTCGCGGCACGACCAAGGGTGAGTCCAGGTTCATCCCCATGACGTCCACCGACTTACAGATGCGCGTCAGTGCGGGCCGGGCCATGATGAACTATGTGGTCGCCAGCGGCCGATACGATCTGTTTCAGGGCGTCAACCTGAACCTGAACTTCCCCTCGGTGGTGGGGACAATCCGGGTAGGGGAGCGAGAGCTGGAATACGGCTACAGCTCAGGCATCTACACCAAGTACGTATCGGCTCGCACCCCCGTCCGTTCGGTGCCAGCGCAGGACGAAATTGACGCCCTGGGCGGGGGCAAGACCATCCGCGATTGGGAGGCGCGCTTCGAGCTGGCCTACCAGAAGTGCCAGGGCGAGAACGTCACTCTGGTAGGTGGCGTGGCCCCGACCGCTCGCGATTTCGGCCGCTATCTGCACCGCAAGCATGGGGTCTATCCCAAGGACCTGTGGCAGGCGCAGATCATGACCCTGGGCAGCGTGCCGGGCATCAACACCCGCTATCAGCCCACGCTGCGGGCGCTCTACGGCCCCGTCGCCATCCGCGAGATCTACGGGGCCACCGAGGGCATGTTCGGCCAGCAGCGGGACGAGC
>CAYNWI010000262.1:0-4110 GCA_964400825.1 uncultured Anaerolineae bacterium
TGCTTCAGGGGAAAGACGTTGGCGATGGCCTGCATCAACGGCGGCATGGTGTCCACGGGGAAAGCGTAGCCGCAAAAGATGATCATGACCATGACCATGGCAAAGCCAATCAGCAGCGCCTGCATCTGCGTGCTGGACACGGCGGAGACCGTGAGCCCCCAACCCAATTCTACGATCATGTAAAAGAAGGCGATGGCCATCAGCAGCGGCAGCGAGCCTCGCATCGGCAGGTCGAACAGCCAGACGACCATGCCCAGCATCAGCAGGAACTCGGTATAGCCCAGGACGATGGCCACCGTCATCTTGCCCAGCACCAACTCCAGCGGCCGGATGGGCGTGACCATCAACTGCTCCAGCGTGCCTTGCTCCCGCTCGCGGGCGATGCTCATGCCGGCGATCATGGCAGCGATGGCGGCGGCGATGAAGCCCAACTCGGATGGGATCATGTAGTTGGACTCTTTCATCTCCTCGTTGAACCACACCCGCAGGCTCACGTCCAACGGTGCGTTGCCGGCTTCCAGCACAGCAGATTGCGAAGCCACCTCTTGCCCATAACTGGCGACTATCCCCGGCGCAACCTCCGCCGCCGTCTGCGCCGCGACCACGTCAGCGCCGTCCACGATGACCTGCACCTGGGGCGGATCAGCGGCCGCATCGTTTAGCTGCGCCTGGAAGCCGGCGGGAATCACCCAGGCCGCCATCGCCCGTCCACCGCCCACGTCGTCAGATACTTGATCCATCGTCTCCACAAAATAAGGATCAAAGGTCTCCGTGTTGGCCATGGCCGTGATCAGGCCCCGGCTGGCGGCGGTGCGATCCAGGTCCAGCACCGCCGTCGGCAGGTGATTGATGCCCTGGGAAGTGGACCAGGCCACCATCAGCAACTCGCTCAGCGGCCCCAGCAGCACAAAGACCATCATCAGCTTATCGCGCCAGAGTTGGATCAACTCTTTGACGATGAGGTTCCAAATACGGTATAGCATCTGTCATTCTTCCGTAAAACGTAAAGCGTAAAACGTAAGGGCTTGTTCGTGAAACCAGTTACGTTTTACGTTTCACGTTTTACAGTTTCTTCTTGAACATCAACGTCGTCAGCGCCAGGAAAATCACCCCCATGACTGCCAGCACGATGGCGTACCCCTGTAACTCGCCCAGGCCAGCGCCTTTGACAAAAACGTTCCGGCTGATGAGGACGAAATGGGTGGTGGGGAACATCAAAGCCTCCATTTTGAGTGCCGGGCCCATGATGGCCAGGGGAATCAGCAGGCCAGACATGAAGAAGCCGGAAAATAGAAAGATGATCATGGAACCGATGATGGCCACCTGTTGGCTCTGGGTGAAGACGGAAAGTAACAGGGAGATGCTCATAGTAGCGAAGAGAAAGATGGCCGACAACGCCAGGTAGAGCCAGGGGCTGCCTCGGAAGGGCACGCCGAAACCGTAGACGGCGGTGGCCGCACAGAGCGGCACGCTCAACAGGCCGGCCAGCACGTAGGGGACGAGCTTGCCCACGATCAACTCGCCGCGGCCGATGGGCGTGACGATCAGCCCTTCCATCGTGCCCCATTCCCGCTCACGGGCCAGGGCCAGCGAGGCGGCCATGGCCGGCACGCTGAGCACCACCCCCACCAACGCTGGGAGCAGGGAGACGGTGGATTTGAGGGAAGGATTGAACCAGGCTCGCAGCCGCAGGTCAATGGGCGACAGATTGGCCGACGACAGGCCGGCCCCTGCCAGTCGGCTCTTGAGTTGTTCGGTGGCAAAATGCTCGGTGTGCGCGCTGATGTGCCGGATAGCGTGGCCGGCGGTGTTCGGGTCGGTGCCGTCCACCACCACCTGCAAGGCTGCCATGCGCCCCGCCTCCAGGTCCTGGGCAAAGCCGTGCGGGATGATGACTACCGCCTTGACTGAGCCGTGCATCATCAATTGCTCCACCTCGTCCAGGCTTTGCGGCCAGGCCTCCACGCGCAGCGCGTCGGTGCTGCCCAGTTGAGCCAGGTATTGTCTCGACAGGGGGCTGAGGTCCTGGTTCAGCACGCCGATGCCCACGTCTTTGATGTCAATGGAGAAAGCGTAGGCCATCGTCACCAGGGCCAGCACCGGCGAGAGCAACAGCAGGACAAAAGAGGTGCGATCCCGCGTGATGTGCCACCACTCCTTGCGCATGACGGACAGAATCCGTCGCCAGTTCATAAGACTTTCTCTGCCATCCGCCGCCGGATCAGCGAGATGAACGCCTCTTCCATGCGCGGGCGGGTGCGACGCACGTCCAGCATTTCGATGCCCTGAGCCGCCAGCACTACCCGGCCCTGGGTTATCACCTGGTCGGCGTCTTTGACGAAGATGCGCAACTGGTCGCCAAAAGTCTGCATCTCCAGGATGCCTTCCAGCCCAGCCAGCACCTCCCGCGCCCGCCGCACATCAGAGGGCCGCAGGGCAATCAACTCGCCCTCGGTCATGGCCTTCACCCGCTCAGGTGTGTCGCAGACCACCATCTGCCCCTGGTACATCAGCCCCACCCGCGAGCAGCGCTCGGCCTCGTCCATGTAGGGCGTGCTGACCAGGAGGGTGACGCCTTGCAGATGCAGCTCGGTGAGAATGTCCCAGAACTCGCGGCGGGAGACCGGATCCACGCCGGTGGTGGGCTCGTCCAGGAAGATGATCTCCGGTGTGTGGATGAGGGTGCAGGCCAGGGCCAGCTTCTTCTGCATCCCGCCGGAGAGGTGCGCCGCCCGCCGGTCACGGAACTCGGTCAGGCGGGCAAAGTGCAGCAGCCGCTCGATGCGCTCTTGCCGCACCTTGCCCCGCACCTCGAACACGTCGGCGAAGAAGTTGAGGTTCTCCAGCACGGAGAGGTCGCCGTAGAGGTTGAACCGCTGCGCCATGTAGCCGATGCGCCGCTTGATCGGCTCTGGCTGCCGCACGGTGTCGTAGCCAAACACCCTGGCCTGGCCGTCGGTGGGATCCATGATGGCCACCAACAGGCGGATGGTGGTGGTCTTGCCCGCGCCGTCGGGGCCGACCAGGCCGAAGATCTCGCCCCGCCGCACGCTCAGGTTCAGCCCGTCCACGGCGACGACGTTCTTGAAGGCCCGCGTCAGGTTTTCGGTTTCGATGACCAGATCACCCACCGGCACCGTTGTCCTCCACTCCCAGGCCATTCAACACCAGCTCTTCCGCGGCGTCCATCAAGGTATCCCAGTCGCCGTGCCACAGACCAGTGCCCAAGGCCAGGGTAAGTCCATCGAAGAGCGTCATGATCACCAGCGCCATCTCCTGCACGGACTCCACGCGAAACTCGCCGCTGGCGGCACCTTCTTCGATGATGCGGGTCATGATGGCCAGGTAAGGCTCATACAGTTCATGGATCATGCTTTCCATGTCTTCGTCGTAGCGGGTCAGCGCCCAGGCTTCCATCATTACGCCAAAGAAGGGCACCATTTCCTTAAGCTCGGCCCGAAAGAGGGCCAGGCTGGCACGCAGCTTCTCTGTCGCGCTGGCCTCCTGGTTGGTCGCGATGCCCTCCCACGCCTGTCCGATCTGCCCCATGACCTCCTGAAACAGTGAAAGGAACAGTTCTTTCTTGCTCTTGAAGTACCAGTACAGCGTGCCCTTGCTCAGGCCGCTCTCGGCTACGATGTCATCCATCGTCGTGCGGTGATAGCCTTTGCGGCTGAAACACGCCAGTGCCGCCTGGTAAATCTGTGCCTTTCGCTCCTCTGAAACGTCCGGTCTGGGTGTCATTCGGCCTCCCCTTGTTATCCCTTGATCCGCCGCAGCACCCAAAGCATGACCGCCGCGAAGCCGATGGCGTCGGAAGCGCTCAACACCAGTGCCAGCGCTCCTCTCAGGCCGATGGCCGGCGAGACGACTTTGTAGGCCACCAGTGCCCAGATCACGGCCACCGCCGTGCCCACCGCGACGTCCACCGCCACGCCGTAGGGCGGATCGCTGTTGAAAGCCATCGGCAGCAGCCAGGTCACCAGGATGCTGCCTACGATAGTGATTAGCAACAGAACGACGATCATTTCCTCCCCCTTTCAGGCTCGGTTTCTAAACCGACTGGTCAGTCTAGTAACAGTATACCACAAAAACGGGCGATTGTCAAGG
>CAYNWI010000263.1:0-4101 GCA_964400825.1 uncultured Anaerolineae bacterium
GATGAGCGGAAGGCGAGATGCAGGATGCGCTTCGTTGTAGCAGTGATCTTGGCCCGCTCGTCAATGCGCCAGCCAGCCACCCAGACGATGTGCCGAGACGAGGCCACAATAGGAACAAAATCCCGCAGGGGCCGTGGTATCTGGTGATCAATCATGAAGGTGTGGAGGCTCTTCTCGTGACCGCCCAGGCCCAGCGGCTGAAAACGGTCGCCAGAGCAACGCTGGCGCAGTACCAACTCCGAGCCTGTGCTCTCATGATCTAGAAAAGCCTGCCAGGGATCGGGATTGTCCAGGTGAGCCTTGCCCAGCTCCTCCTGCTCGATGAGAGCAGCCTCAAGACACCAGCCAGAATCGGGCAGCTCCGTGACCCCCGGCACCGCTACAGGAAGGCTTTCCGCCAACAAAAGGGGCCAGTCCACCTCGGGCACGTAACCCTCGTCGGCTACGGTGAAATCCCGATAGCCGATGGAGAGCATCAAGCCCTGGGGCAAGGTGACCTGGGTTCCCGCTGGCCTGGCCCTCAAGGCCGGCAGGGCGTTCTCAATGTGGATCCAGTTGATGTTGCGCAGCGATCGGCGCAGACGATGGACGGCCTCCCGCAGGGTGGAACGCTGCTGGCTGGTAGGCAGGGCCCGCCAGTTTTCCAGATCGAAGGTGATAGCCTCCCTCGATTCTGAGGAAACGACCACTGGCCAGACGCGCTCCAGCTCAGCCTGCAAAAAGCCGTAGTCGTCGCCGATGACCTGAGCCGAACGGCGCACCACCTCTCGGATGTTAGGGTTGTAACTCTCCAAATAGGGGATCAGCTCGTGGCGCAGCCGGTTGCGATAATAGGTGGTGTCCAGGTTGGAGTGATCGAAGCGGGGTGTCAATCCGTGCTCTTGGCAGTAGGCCTCGATCTCGGCGCGGGGTGTCTCCAGCAAGGGGCGGATCAGTTGCAGGTGCAGGGGAGGGTGAGCGGGCCAGGCGGCCTTCAGGCGCATCCCTCCCAGATCGGTCAGCGGCGACATGCCTCGCAGGCCGGCCAGCCCCGCCCCCCGCAGCCAGTGCATGACGATGGTCTCCGTCTGGTCATCGGCGTTGTGGCCTACCGCGATCCTCTTCGCCCCTACCGCCTGGGCCACCTGGGCCAAAAACGAGTAGCGGGCCTGGCGAGCTGCTTCCTCAATGGCCAGCTTGCTCTCCCTGGCCAATCGCGGTACATCGCGGGCTTCCACGGTGGCCGACAATCCCCATTCCTTAGCCAGCCTGGCCACGAAAGCCGCGTCATCCTGCGACTCCAGCCCCCGGATGCGATGATCCAGATGGGCCACGTGCAACTCGGTCCCGTAACCCTCGCGCAGGCGGTTCAGGACGTGCAGCAGGCACAGGGAATCGGGGCCGCCGGAGACGCCGACCACCACCATCTTACCCCCAGCCAGGAGACCATGTCGGTCAATGACCTGGCGGACCTTTGCTAGGACATCCACTATTCCACCTTGTACACCGTATCCCCTCGGCGCACTTTCCCCGTGACCTTGAGGCCGATCTCCTGGCCCTTTTTGGCGGTCTCAATATTCTGGTGCTCGATCTGAATGGAGCCCACGGTCTGCTCGAAGTCCGTGGTGGCCCCCTTGATGCGGATGGTGTCGCCCTGGCTCAAGGCAGTGGTGAGTTTGATGCCGGCCACCGCGATTTTGCTCCAGTAGTGCGTTACCTCTCCGACCTTTTTCTCTGCCATCGTATTACCTCCTAGCAATTTTGGGGTAACGAGTCAACGAGTAATGAGTAAACGAGTGACGAGTTGATGAGGGCTTTCCGCGTTGCCTCATTGACCTGTTACCTCACTGACCTATTGACTTGTTGCCTTCTCATTTTACCCCACCGTTGATTTTTTGTCAATTACGTGATTTGTGGTATAATTTGGTTAGTTTTAGGCCAGGGGCAACGCACTTCTTGCCTGGAGAGTCATTCGAAGTGCGTTGCACCTCATTAGCCCACAGGAGGATAATAAGTGTTTAATCCACTAAGCGCCCTTTTAGGCCTGTTTTCCATGGACATCGGTATTGACCTGGGCACGGCCAATACCCTGGTTAGCGTGCGCGGAAAGGGCATCGTCATCAACGAGCCGTCCTGGGTAGCCATCGAGAAGAAAACCAAGAAAGTACTGGCCATCGGCAACGAAGCCAAAGAGATGGTGGGGCGCACCCCGGCCAACATCGTGGCCATCCGCCCCCTGCGCGATGGCGTTATATCCGAATTCGATATCACCGAGAAGATGCTCCACTACTTTATTGCGAAAGTGCACGACCAGGCGATCCTGCCCATTCCCCGCCCCAGGGTAGTGGTCGGCATTCCCAATGGCTGCACCGAAGTAGAGAAGCGGGCCGCCTACGATGCCACCGTCTCAGCCGGGGCCCGCGAGGCCTACCTCATCGAAGAGCCAATGGCCGCTGCCCTCGGAGCTGGATTGCCCATCACCGAGGCCATGGGCAGCATGATCATAGACGTCGGGGGTGGTACGACCGAGGTGGCCGTCTTTGCTCTGGGCGGGATCGTGGTCAGCCGTTCAATCCGCGTGGCCGGCGACGAAATGGACGAAGACATAATTCAGTATGCTCGCCAGAAGTACAACATCCTCATTGGCGAGCGAATGGCCGAAAGTACTAAGATCGAAATAGGTTCCGCCTATCCCCTGCCTGAAGAAACAACCATGATCCTGCGGGGGCGCAACCTCATCACCGGCCTGCCACAAGCAATCGAGGTGAGCAGTATAGAGATTCGGGAAGCGCTATCCGGTTCCGTGAACATCATTGTAGACTTAGTCAAAGATGCCCTCGACGAAACCCCCCCTGAGCTGGTGGCCGACCTGATGGAGCAAGGCGTCGCCCTGGCTGGTGGCGTGGGCCTATTGCGGGGCCTGGCCGAACGGCTGTCCGACGAAACAAAGATGAACGTGTACGTGGCCGATGACCCAATGACTTGTGTGGCCCGTGGAGCAGGCATGGTGTTAGAGGACCTGGACAGATTGAGCAAGATTCTGGCCACCGTAGCACAATGAAGATACCGATCACGGCTGGTAACCGAGGAAAGGAGTGAGCTCTGGTGAAGCAGTTGCCGACCAGATCCACAGTGTTAATCATCCTTATCCTGCTGGGCCTGGCCGGAATTGTCCTGGATCGTAACGAAGATCTGCAGCCCATCGAAGACCTGGCGTTGCGCTTAGTGATCCCCGTTCAAGGAAAACTTACCTCCCTGGGCAACAACATCAGCGACCTGACCCAGACTACGCGGGACCTCAGAGAACTGCGCCGCCGCAACGAGGAGTTGCAGGGCCTGGCCGATAGCCTGATGATCGAGAATGTGCGTCTGAAGGAGGTCGAGTCCGAGAACGAGACCCTGCGCCGGCTGCTAGGTTTCATCCAGGCCAACCCCACTCACAGCTACAAAGCAGCCGAGGTACAAGGCCGGGTTATCGGCCGCGACCCCAGCAACTTCCTAAGCTACCTCATCATTGACTCAGGCTCCCAGCAAGGAATCGAAAAGGGCATGCCGGTAGTCACCGAGCGGGGGCTGGTGGGACGCATCACTGACGTAGGCTCCAACTGGGCCAAAGTGATGTTGATCATTGACCCGTCTAGCTCCGTGAATGCTCTCATCCAGACCTCCCGGGCCACGGGAGTGGTGGAGGGTCAGGTCGGCGGGAGCCTGGTGATGAAGTACATTCCCCAGGGAGACACGGTTAACGTCAACGACATAGTCCTCACCTCAGGCCTGGGCGGCAATTTCCCTAAGATGTTGATTATCGGCCAGGTTACAGCCGTCCACCAGCGCGACATCGAGATGTTTCAGCAGGCTCACATTCAACCCACCGTAGACTTCAACAACCTGGAGATAGTCCTGGTCATCACCAACTTCTTGCCCGCTGATTTTGAGAGATTGGTGCCCTAGAGATGGTGCAAGGTTGGGTGTAGAATTGCATCGGCAGATGTCCGGAGGAGAACCAGGATGAAATGGCAAGAAATCCGTAAGCGCGAATTGTACGTTTTCCATACAAGCCGCGAGACTCTCGACATCACTGAACGCAGATGGCTGGGCATTCGGGGAGCGCAATGAATATAC
>CAYNWI010000264.1:0-4094 GCA_964400825.1 uncultured Anaerolineae bacterium
TGGTGGCCGAGGTCATCCCGCTGCACAAGCGCCTGCAAGACGAGGGCCGCATCGAGGTGACCATGACCCCTTTCTTCCACCCCATCCTGCCCCTGCTGCTGGACAGCAACCTGGCCAGCGTCGCCGTGCCCGACATCGAGCTGCCGCCTCGCTTCAGTTATCCGCGCGACGCTGTGGCCCAGTTGCAACTGGGGGTTGACTTCTACAGCGAAACCTTCGGCCGCCCGCCCACGGGCATGTGGCCCGCCGAGGGCGCCGTGGCCGAGGAGATCGTCGGCCTGGTCAGTCGGGGCGGAATCCAGTGGATGGCCAGCGACGAGGAGGTGCTGGCCCGCAGCCTGGGTCAGAAGGGCTTCGCGCGGGACGCTAGCGAGACCATGCAGGAGCCCGACCTGCTTTACCGCCCCTACATCGTCCAGGACCGCCAGCAGGATCCCGAGCTCTACGTCGTCTTTCGCGACAAGGTCATCAGCGACAAGGTCGGCTTTACCTACAGCGGCAGCGAAGGGTTGGAGGCTGCCCAGGATTTTGTGAATCGCATTCTCGCTATCCGCGCCAGGTTGGAAGAAATCGGCGTGACTGGCCCTCACCTGGTCAGCGTGATTCTGGACGGCGAAAACGCCTGGGAGCACTATCTCAACGACGGCAAGGACTTCCTTCACAACGTGTACCGGCTGCTTCAGGAAGAGCAAGAGAAAGGCACCATCCGCACCATCACACCCAGCGCCTACATCGCCCAGTTCCCCGACCAGCCCAAAATCGAGGAGCTGTGGGCCGGGAGCTGGGTCAGTCCCGACTATCTGACCTGGATCGGCGAGGACGAGGAGAACCGGGCCTGGGACTACCTGGGCCGGGTGCGGGAATTCGTGGAAAAGCGCAAGAAGAATCTGGACGAGGACACCCTGGCGGCGGTGATGGACGCCATCTACACCGCCGAGGGCAGCGATTGGTTCTGGTGGTACGGCGCCGACCAGAACAGCGGTGACGACGACAGCTTCGACCTGCAGTTCCGGCTGACCCTGCAACGGGTCTACGAGTTGATGGGCGCCGAGATGCCCACTTTCCTCAAGGTGCCGGTCATTCCTCAGCGAGCCGTGGCTCCGGTCGTCGGCGCGTCGGCGTTGATCACACCCGATGTGGATGGTCTGGCCAGCGAAGATGAGTGGCAGGGTGGGGGCTATTACGTCGAAGAGGAAGGAATCATCGCCCAGCTCTGGTACGGTTTCGACAAGGAGAACCTGTTCCTGCGGCTGGACAGTCGCCACCCCTGGGGGGACGTGGCCGACGATACGCGCCTGGGCTTCTATCTGACCCGGCCCGGCGGCGGCAGCGAAACCCCCTTCAGCCGCATCGGTGCTGAGGAAACCCTTGGGTTGAGTGCGAAGCGTACCGAAACCCTGCTGGGCTTCGGGGCCAACGCGCTGCTGGAGGTGACGGTCGAGGGCGATGCTGCCACCGCCACCTTCTACGCTGTAGACGACGGCGCGTACAGCCAAGCCGAAACAGAGTTGCAGGTGGGCCTAGCCGGCAGCACGCTGGAAATGGCCATCCCCTACGCAAGCTTTGGCAAACCCGACGCCGGGGACACTTTCAAGCTGCGGGTGGTGGTCAGTGAGGATGAGCAGCGGGACATCCAGGTGGTGCCGGGCGCCGGCCCCGCCGCCCTCCTCGTCCCCGACCTGGGGCTGACCACGCCCATCCTCACCGTCGTTGATCCGGAGAAGGACGATCACGGCTCCGGCGACTACACCTACCCCCTCGACGGCGTGTTCAGTGCCCGCGCCTACGACCTGACCGAGTTCGCCGTGGCCGAGGACGGCAGCAACCTCATCTTCCGCTTCACCTTTGCCGGCCCGCTCAACAACGACTGGGGCGCGCCCAACGGCATGGGCATCCACACCCTGGACGTCTACGTGGATGCGGCGGAGGGCGGCGAGCGGAAGCTGCTACCCGGTCGCAACGCAGCTCTGCCCGCCGATAGCGGCTGGGAGTTAGCCATCTGGGCCGAGGGCTGGACGCCTGGCCTCTACGGCCCGCCCACCGCTGACTCCCCCAGCCCGGTGCAGATCGGTGACGCCAGCACCCTGAACATCGTCAGCGATCCGGGCCAGAACAAAATCACCATCCGCGTGGCCAAGAAAGTCTTCGCCGAGAGCCTGGGCCTTGAGTCCCTCGACCCGGCCTCCTGGCGCTATCTGGCCCTGGTGATGAGCCAGGATGGTTATCCCAGCAGCGGCGTGTGGCGCGTTCGGGATGTGGAAGTGGCGGCTCAGCAATGGCGTCTTGGCGGCGCTCCGCCCAACAGCAACATCCATCCCCGCATCATTGACGTGGCCTACCCCGCCAACTTCCCCATCAGCCAGGAGGAGGCTTTGAGCGGCTTCACGCCCCGGCTGGTGGATGCCAGCGAATTCAACGCCCTATCACCCGATGACTTCGCCGAGCTGCCGATGGTGAGGCCGTGAGGGAGAGAACTGCTAAACTAGAGATGCCGTCAGCACTCGCGTTAAGAAGTCGTTCACCAAGGACTCAAAAAAGCCCTGCCTTTGAAGCTGGCGTTAGCCATCAGCCATAATGTAACCACTACCCAAATGTGCTACCACTCGCCAGACTTGTCGCTGCATTCTAGCCGTTATATACTATGCCATCCCAGTTTCGTCAATAGCGGAAACGAAAACTCCCCGCCGGGACCTGACGAGGCCGGCGGGGAGACGCTTACCAGAGCAGATGACGAATCGCTACTCACCCTCCAAGCTCAAGGGGAAGGCGTGCACGTTGTCGTATTCCCGCCCCATGGTCACGTTGACGTCGCCAGTGCTCATCCCGTAAACAACCGACCACTGGGTGCTCCCCTGAGCCGCTTCGGACAGGAGGTTCATGGCGTCCTGCACGGTAAGCTGACCCTCGGCTTCTGTGAGTCGCTGGCTGATCTTGTCATACCGCCAGCACTCCCCTTCCGCAGACTCGCCGGCCGAGGCGCGTAGGAAGTTGGTGGCCTGATGCCAGGGCATCTCGTTGGGGATGACCACCATCTCCCCCTGATAGAACTCCACCAGGAGCGAGCGCCCCGAGGAGTCAGCGATCAGGTAATGGAGGGGCGGGCCGTCCTCAAAATCAATGTTGTAGCTTTGCAGGATGGCGAGGGCCTCGTCTACATTGCTGGCGTGATCGAGCATTTCGCGAATCACCCCCAACGAGCCGATGGTCTCTTTGTCTGGATCGGGACGCATGTCCCCCGGCGGCACGGCAGCCATGCCAACGGCCAGACCACGCTCGTTCAGGCCATCGAACGGCCAGAACGGGGTGTGCAAAAGCGCCTGGCGCTCGATGAGAGGCAAGTCGGGCAGGGTGCCCACCTTGGCTCCCTCAAACCCGAAGTAGGCAATGTCCACCATCGAAACCGAGGCATACCCGTCTGGTGGATCGGTGAACAGGAGCACGGCCGGGCTGTATTCCCAGTCGAAGTTGCGGCCATAGAGCATGTTGTCGGCGTCGCCGAGAGCCGCGAAGAGCGAACAGGCCCACGACGGCAGCGATGCCGTCTCAATGGAAGACGCCCTCTGATCGTATGGGCCGTAGTAGCGCATGGTGTAGAGCGGGTAGTCGTCCACCTGCTCCAGGCTGCTGAGCGTTGCTACCTCCTCGTCCGACAGGCCATCGGCGCGGCTGGTAGGTGTCGGCGCGGTGGTCGGAGTCGAGGTTGGTGGGACGGGCGTAGGCGCGACCGCAGGAGCGTTGCACCCCACCACGAGCCCCAGGAGCAGCGCCAGGCTGATTATCTTTGGCAGCAACTTTTTGCTATTCATCTTCTCCTCCCCCGGCCGAGTGGCGCCCACTCGGTCGGATTGCTCCATTCAGTCGTTTTTTAAGGCATCTTGTCTGGCTGAACCGGCGGGATGATTTTCTTGTGCGGGATGAGGAGTGGAGTATAGTATTTCACCGAGTGTGGCTCAATTATACCATTCCATCCCTGGTTCGTCAATGACATATGAAAACAGCCATACGTGCAGTTTGTGGGAGGCACACGCAAGAGGTCACCCCCAGATCTCACGGTTGTGGGGCTCAGGGAGAGAATGCACTTGCCCGGCATTTGC
>CAYNWI010000265.1:0-4081 GCA_964400825.1 uncultured Anaerolineae bacterium
AGCCCATGATGCAACAGTAGCCGATTTCCCCGCTGGCCGGATCCTGCACCCCGAAGACGTCCGAGTCGTACATCCAGGTCCAGGCCTCGATCTCTTTGAATTCCAGCGCCGCCTGGTAGAGGGCCTGCCAGTCAGTTTTGGTTGGTGCGGTTTCTTTCATGGTCAAATGCCTCCTATCCGTTGCTCTAATTTCTCCCACATATCCGCCGTCATAGCCGCCAAGTCGTAGTCCGGCTCCCAGCCCCACTCCTCACGGGCCGCGCTGTCGTCAATGGTCCTGGGCCAGGAGTCGGCGATGGCCTGTCTGAAGTCGGGCTGGTATTCGCAGGTGAACTCAGGGATGTGCTTCTTGATCTCGGCTGCCAACTCGGCAGGGGAGAAGCTCATGGCTGCCAGATTGAAATCAGAATGGTGCTTGAGCCCGGAAAGGTCGGCCTCCATCAAATCAATGGTGGCCTTGATGCAGTCGGGCATGTACATCATGGGCAGCACTGTATCTTCTCGCAAAAAACAGGTGTACCGCTGGCGCTTGAGGGCCTCGTAAAAGATCTCCACGGCGTAGTCGGTGGTGCCGCCGCCCGGCAGGGTCTCGCTGCTGATGATACCAGGGTAACGGACGCCGCGCACGTCCAGGCCGAAGCGCATGAAGTAGTAGTCGCAAAGCAGCTCGCCGGCCACCTTGGTGACACCATACATCGTTGTCGGCCGCAGGATCGTCTCCTGGGGCGTGTTGCCACGAGGGGTCTCTGGGCCAAAGGCGGCGATGGAACTGGGACAAAACACTCGGGTCATCTTACGTTCCTGGGCAACTTCGAGAATATTGTACAGGCCATTGATGTTCACGTTCCATGCCAGGTGGGGCTTTTCCTCTCCCACAGCCGAGAGGATGGCGGCCAGGTGGTAGATGGTGTCAATGTTGTACTTCTCCACTATCGCCTTGATGTCCTGCCGCCGGGTTACGTCCATGAATTCGCACGGCCCTGAATCGCGCAGCGCCGAGCTGGGCGGTTTCTTGTCGGTAGCGACAACGTTCTCGCTCCCGTACCGTTCCCGCAGTGCCGGGGTCAACTCCGAGCCGATCTGACCGCAGGCACCGGTCACGAGGATCTTTTTCATACTGCTCCTTGACATCAGTAACACCTCCTTGTGTTTGGTCGGATGGTCTGGCTTGACGGTCAGACTCTATCTCTCGCTTTACCCTGCATTGGTGGGGCACTTCAATAAACAAGGAGAGTGTTAAAAAGCGCACTCTCCTAACCTACTGGACGATGAATCCCATTTCAACAGTCCTCGTACAGGGGGAATCTTTCGCAAAGCTCCTTCACTCTATGCCGAATCTCCCGCAGCGTCTTCTCATCGCTTGGGTAGGAGAGGACGGCATCAATGAGATTGGCAGTCTCCACCATTTCCGCTTCGCGGAAGCCCCTGGTGGTCATGGCCGAGCTTCCCAGGCGTATGCCGCTGGTCACGGTGGGGCCAAGGGGATCGAAGGGGATTCGATTCATGTTGGTCACGATGCCCACGTCCTCCAGCACCTCTTGGGCCCGCTTGCCAGTCATCCCTTTGGATCTTAAGTCCACCAGCACGATGTGGCTATCCGTTCCCCCGGTAACAATGCGGTAACCGCGTTCCTGAAGCGCCTTGGCCAGCGCCCTGGCATTAGCCACCACCTGTTTGGCGTAATCGCGGAACTCCTGGGTCATGGCTAACTTAAAAGTCACCGCTTTTCCGGCCATGAGGTGCACGTGCATTGAACCCTGCACACCGGGGAAGACGGCGGCGTCAACCTGGTCTGCGAATTCCTCCCTGCAGAGGATGGTTCCCCCACGAGAGCCACGGAAGGTTTTGTAAGTGGTGAAAGTGACGAAATCAGCGTAGGGGACTGGGGAGGGATACGCTCCGCCAGCTATCAGCCCGGCGTAGTGGGCCACATCAGCCAGGAGATAGGCGCCAACCTCGTCTGCGATCTCGCGAAATCTGGCGAAGTCAATGGCCCTGGGGTAGGCGCTGCCCCCGCAGACGATCATCTGGGGCCGCTCCCGGGAAGCGATAGCTAATACCTCGTCGTAGACGATCAGCTCCGAGTCCGGATCCACGCCATAGAACGAGGGCTGGTAAAATCTCCCGCTGAATGAGGCTTGATTCCCATGGGAGAGGTGTCCACCGGTGGCCAGGTCCATTCCCAGGATGCTGTCCCCAGGCTGCAGGACGGCGAAATAGACCGCCATGTTGGCGCTCACCCCGGAGTGGGGCTGCACATTGGCGTGCTCAGCTCCAAAGATCTTTTTAACGCGCCCGATGGCCAGGTTCTCGATGACGTCCACGTATTTGTGGCCGCCGTGGTAGCGCTGGCCGGGGTATCCCTCCAAGGTCTTTTGGGCGAAGACGCTGCCTTGCACCTCCAAAACCGCCCGGCTGGCGAAGTTGGTCGCTGCGACAAGCTCAATGGTGAGGGCCTGGCGCGCCAACTCGTTCTGTAAAGCGGCAGCGATTTCGGGGTCTAAGATTTCTAGTTCTCTCATCTTTCAAAGAGACACGGCCTTTCCAACTAATGAACCCCAAGAGTGAGCCTCTTCCCAGCATGAAGCAGGGTGAACTTATCTCCTAGCACCGTTGACATCCTCTTATTGGCTGCGAAACCCGTACAATGCCCGGAGATTACCCAGCCCAGATCAATTTTCGATAAGGCTTCCACTGACTTTTCAATCCTCTCCTCACTGGCTTCTATCAAGTGGAACCCTCCGATTAGTCCCTCTATCCTGCTAACTCCGGTTATCTTTATCGAATGTCTGATGATATTTATGATCCCTGCGTGGCCGCAGCCGGTTACGATCACCAGGCCCTTACCTTTAACGTTGACTATCAGGGACATATCATCTGATATCTGGTCTTCCACCAACTTCCCGTCCTCGATGTTATATGCACCAATCCTGGCTTCCTCGAAATCTGTAACCCTCTCTACCTCCCCTGTAGAGATAACTCCAGGGAGTAGCTCGAAGGGCTCTCCCGCCAGGACTAGGCAGCCCCCATTTTCTTCAATCCTTTTCTCGCTATTCTCTTCCGTTATTCCAATGTGTCTGAGGTATGGTTTTGTGATGTAATTCGGCCTGAATATCGTGGGGTGGGCTATTATCGGAATACTCTCTCTCTGGATTGCTTGCAGCATCCCAACCAGCCCCTTGGTGTGATCGTAATGGCAATGAGATAGAAATATCATGTCTATGTAGGTTGGGTCTAGGCCCAGGATATTCATGTTGTGGAGGATCGGAGTCGAAGATTGACTGACATCCATCAAAATCCTCTTGCGGACACCAGCCGAATTTACATCGAGCAGGATGGATATTCCATGCTGAGCCAGGAAAGAAGTTTCATAACCGGCATAGTCCTCCACTAAGGTAACTATCTCTATGCTGTCTACCTCTCCTACTTTTAGCAAGCTGACCTACCTCTCGCAGATGATTTACAGCCCAAATAGAGGGAGGACAATGAAAATTCATTTCCTCCCTCAAGGCTCGGAAACTATGGGATGAAAAGGGAAAAATCACGCCACTCCCAAGTAAGCCTTTCGCACATCGTCGTTGTGGACTAGTTCCTTCCCGGTACCCTGCAGGACTATCTCGCCCGTCTCCAGAATATACCCGTAATCCGCGATGCGCAGAGCAGCACGGGCGTTCTGCTCGACCAGCAGGATCGTTGTCCCCTCGTCGTGCAACTGCCGGATGGTCCTAAAGACCTCCTTCACTAGGGTTGGGGCCAGTCCCAACGATGGTTCGTCCATCAGCAACAGCCTGGGCCGGGACATCAAAGCCCGGCCCACCGCCAGCATCTGCTGCTCCCCGCCGGATAGCGTGCCTGCGCTCTGCGAGGCCCTCTCCTTGAGTATGGGGAAGAGTTCGCAGATCCATTCCAAATCCTTTTGCACGCCCGCAGGATCCCGTCTGGTATGGGCTCCCAGAAGCAAATTCTCCAGCACCGTCAGATCGGGGAAAACCCTTCTCCCCTCAGGGACCATTGCTATTCCCTGCTCGACGATCTCGTAGGCTGGGAATCTCGTCATATCCTGGTTCTCGAAGGTTATCTG
>CAYNWI010000266.1:0-4062 GCA_964400825.1 uncultured Anaerolineae bacterium
GCTGAGACCACAGTGCTGACCAGCCTCCCCAGAAACCCCAGTCCCCAACCGAAGTGCATGACAGCGAAGGCCACTGGCAAGAGGGGGAAGTATCTCCAGCCTTTGCGGCGAGCAATCAGCAGGGAGGCAAGTAGGGAGGCAAGCAGGTAACTCGAGATTGCCAATAGTAGTAGCTTAAGGAAGCCGCGATGGACGAGGCTCAGTAAGCCGGTGGCAAGAAGGCAGAAAACGAAAAGGGGGGCAGCCAAATGGCGAGGTTGGACGGAGCGTGGGTGCATCTGGATCATCTCTAGCTTCCAAAAGCCATACTGAAAGTATTGCTGCCAAAGGTCTCTCAAAGTCGAACGCCCATAATAGTAGGATCTGATGGCTGGCGAAAGGAACACCTTTCCCCCGGCGGCTCTTATACGGTAGTTTAGCTCATAATCTTGGTTGCGCATCAGGCTCTCGTTGAAGAAGCCGATCTCGTCAAACACGTGTCGGGGGAAGGCGCCCAGGTAAACGGTATCCACATACTGCTCTCTAGCGGCGTAGTGAAACTTAGAACCACCGGAGCCAAAAAGTGAACTGAGGGCCAGGGCGATAACCTGGCTTACGTAATCCTGCCCCACCGCTTGCATCAGACCGCCAACGTTGTCGGCTCCCGTTTCCCGCAGGCATCTGACGCACTGGCTAACGTAGTCGGATTCAAGCAGGCAATGCCCATCAACACGGATGATAATGTCCCCTCTGGCCTCTCTGATCCCCAGGTTGAGGCCCGCTGGAGCGTTAAGTTTTGGGTTGTCCAGCAATTCGATCAGGGGATACCTGTAACTGAGCTCGGCTGCTATCTCTGGCGAGCGATCCTCCGACCGGCCATCCACCACCAGAATCTCCATTCTGTCCTGGGGATAGTCCTGGTCAACCACCGCTTGAAGGCATCGAGCAATGAATTTCTCCTCGTTGCGTACGGGAATGATGACGCTTACAAAAGCCGCTGGGCTAGGGTCCAGCGGGGACAGTTGGACAGTCTTCATCGTCTCTGTTCCTGGAGATGGATAATGAATTCCTCCAGAGCTGCGGCCTCGTTGCCAGAGGCAAGGCTCCTGGCTGTCTCCGCTTCGGCGATGGCTTCTTCGAGGCGCCCCATCTGCTCGTAGAGAAGCGCCAGGCTGCTGTGACCTATGAAGTCGTCAGGAGCGATTTCTATGATCTTCTCATAAGCTTCCACAGCTTGAGTGGAGTTGCCGCTGGCTCCATAGGCATCTCCCAACAGGAGATAGGTCTGAACGGAGCCGCTGTTTAAGCTCAAAGACCTCTGGTACTTATCAATCGCCTGGTCGTACTCTCCCTTAGCAAAGTGAACTAAGCCCCACTCGTTGAGTATCCCTGGATCATGGGGTCTCAAAGCCGCCGCCTGGCGATAATATTCTAAAGCCTGGTCGAACTTCCGGGCCTTTTCTGGTGGGTCAGTAAGCATCTCTCCCCAGGCTCGATACAACAGCCCCAGCTTACTGACGTGATCTGGATTGAGGGGGCTGATCTCCCTGCCTCGCTCCAATGCCCTTTGGGCCTGTTCGAGCCAGGCCGATCTTTGGGCTATGTCTGAGACGGCTTTGGCCTTCTCCACCGAGACTCCCGCCAGGAAGAGGTAGTAGAAATCCTGGTCAGGAGCGAGTTTCAGGGCCTGTTGGAACAGGGCAATGCTCCCATCCCACTGCCCGCTGTTAGCGTAGGCCAGCCCCTGTTTGTAATAGACGTCCGCCTTGATGGGATTTAAGTTGGCCATGATGATCAGAACGATCGTGCCTGTGATCAACAGCGGGTAGGGCCACCAGTGGATTCCTGGCTGAAAGCGAATGGGGGTGGGCATCGCCTTGAGCAAGATGACGGCGATGACGATGATGGTCAGGAAAAGATAGAGATAGTAGTAGGTAAGGACATTTGCTCCATTTACCTGCCTGACGAAGATGTAGCCAATTAAGAACGCCACAAACCAGCCCAGGGAAATCAACAGGGGCGCTCTTTCGATACTGTCTGCCAGGGAAGCGACTCCTTCCCCGGCCTCGATAATCGCCATTGTGCCGCAGAAGAGCCACGCGGTGACGAAAAATCCCAGCAGGGCGAAAAGTTGCCCCAGGGAATTGACTTGGCCGCTGATTAAGTCGAAGCCCATCGTGGCCAGGATTAGCCCCACCAGCAGAGAATAGGCAGGAAGTTCAAAATCCAAAGTCCGAAGTTCGAAAGAGTGGTCGGCCTTTCGCTCCCGTCCTCTCTGCTGCCGACCACGCCGCTGGCGTGCACTACGGGGCGGCGAGGTCTGTGCTACAGCTTCGGATGCAGGCTCCTCTTGCCATCGGTAGCCGATGATGACCAACAAGGCCGCGTAAACCCAGAAGTAAGTACGAGTAGTTACCACGGCGATGCCAAGCTGGATCTCGATAAAATGGGCTATGATGGCCGAGAGCAAGGCGATCAACAGAATCTGAAATTCGAAATTCGAAATTCGAAATTCGAAGTTAGAATGGAAGAGAGCTGTCATCAAGTATATGGCCAGAGCCAGCAACATGCCAGCAGATATCCCTACCCCCGCCAATCTCCACTGGCCCTCCAGGAGCCGGGGAAGCAGCCCCCCGGCGGCCCCTCCCGCTAAACATAGAAGAACGAACAGGCTTCGCTGCCTGGAACTGCCGATCAGGCCGAGGCGTTTTAGGCCGTAATAAAAGAGGCTGCCGAGTAGAAGTAGATAGGCGGCCAATCCTATGAACCCTGTCGTCGCCAAAGTGTCCAAAATCTCGTTGTGCGAGCGATCGAAAGTCTCGCCTGGTTTCAAAGAAGCCAAAGCGGGCGGCAGATAGGGGCTGAGGGCAGCGATCATGGTCTCTGGCCCATAGCCAATGAGAACTCGCCCTGGACTGGCGGTAATGAGATTGACGGTTCCTTCCCAGGCCAGCATCCTTTGTTGGGCTGTGCGCGATTCGAGATCGAGAATGCCACTCAGCCGTCCAAGATAAGGCATCTTCCGTATGGACTCGAAGGGGGTATCGGGCAGGTTCAAAGTTATCAGAAAGAGGCCAAGAATGATCGCTACTCCAAGTACAGCCAGGGCAAATCCCTGCTTGTGTCTTGAGGCCGCTAAAAGAAGAAAAAAGAAGAAAGTGCCTCCCATAAGGCCCAGCAAAGGCCCGCGGCTTTGGGTGAAGATGATGCAGAGCAGTTGGATAGCGAGGAGGCAGGCGTAGCATCCGCTGAGAACGTAGAAAGAGGTGGCTCTTTGCCCACGGCGAATGGCGGAAGAGAGCTGCATCAGTCGCCCTATCGTCAGGGGAACGATCATGATCAGGTAGGCTGCCACAAAGATGGGGTTGCCCATAGTCGAGATAGCACGAACAGTGACTCTTTCGCCTATGTCGGTCCAGGCTATGAGATCCAGGCCATAGTGCTGCATAAGGCCGTAAAGCGATATGGGCAAACTGGTGAGGAGTATAACGGTGATCAAGCGGTGGAGTTGCTTCCGATGGCGCAAGCTGTGCAGAATCACGAAGAAAATCACGATATAGGAAAGGGTGGTGTAAGTGCCCTGCATTCGGTGGTAGGAGCCCCACAGGCTGAGTCGGGGAGCGATGGAGGTGATGGTGGTGAGGATGTAGACTATTGACAGGAGTAACGCAGGGAGGGCCAACGGGGTCCTTAACGCCAGCCCTTCGACCAGGCTCAGGGCAGGCCTCCAACCTCCAATCTCCAATCTCCAACTTCCGGCTTCCAGTTCTTTGATTACCCAGGCCAGTGCCATCACCAGGGCGATAGAACGCATCAGGGCGATCTTGTCGGGCTCAAAAGAGCGGTTGCTGTACGCATTGAAGAAGAGAGGCACTGCTATGACCAGGGCCATCCAGCTCGCTTCGATGACCTTATCACAGAAAACGCCTAAACTCGGTACGTCACAATGGTGGGGCAGGGGCGGCTCCCTTGCCCGCGTTTCGGCGGCAGGGGGGCTGCCTCTGCTGGCAGGTTGTGAGCTACTGAAACTCGCTTGCTCAGTGACGTGATTTTCTCTCAAGCCCCGAATCCTTTTCCAGAGGT
>CAYNWI010000267.1:0-4044 GCA_964400825.1 uncultured Anaerolineae bacterium
GGTCAGGTAAACGATGGGTATTCTGGATTTCATTTCCTTCCGGATGAACTCGCCAACTTTGACTCCTGTTCTCCTGCCCTCAAGTGGGTCAGTTATACGCTCTCCGGTGGGCCTCATGATATCCAAGACGAGTAGGTCTATGGACGCTCCGGATTCGAGTATCTCAAGAGTTTCTGTGCCGTTTTGGGCGAAGATCACTTGATACCCTGCTTCCTCAAGTTCCTCCACCATGGGCCCCGCAAACCACGGTTCATCGTCAACAAATAGAATCTTTTTCTCCCTCATCTTCTGTGATCCCTCCTGTTTCCTGACCGCGGGAGCGTGATCGTGAAAGTCGTTCTGTAGGCTCCCTTGGTCTTGTCATAAACTGATGGGCTGGTTGACAATTCGCCATCGTGCAGGCGTATAATATCCCGAGCGACGGTCAACCCTATACCGGTCCCAGCAGCGACTCTCTTTTTCGCCTCGTCCGTGCGGTATCCTCGCTCGAATATCCTCTCAACATCTTTTTTCTCAATCGGGATTCCGTAGTCTGCAACAGCTATGCTGACCCTGGAAGTACCTAAGGAAGCAGTAACCACTACCTCGGTGTCATTATCCGCGTATTTGACCGCATTGTCGAGGAGATTAACTACCGCTTGGATGAGAAGGTCTCGATCTACGTCAAGCTTCGGAAGGGCACTGATGGATCTCCAGTCAACGCGAACCTGAACTCTCTTGGTCGCGGCCAGCCCCTGAACATCGCGGGCACACCCTATGAGAAGCCCCTTCATATCCATCCGTTCTTTCCTTAGAGTAGGCTTGCTTGCCCTCACCACCCAAGCGAAGTTCCTGGCAAGCCTTGCCGTCCAACGTGACATGTTTATTATCTCTTGAAATCGGTTGTCAACGAGTTCGCTATCCCAGAGGTGATAGTGCTCGAAGAGTCTTACACTGGTGGCCTGGAGACCATGTAAGGGAGCGATCAGCTGATGGCTGACGTCCTCAAGGAAGCTATCCCTTTCCCGTAGAAGCCTTTTTTGCTCCGTGAACAGCCGGCAGTTCTGAAAAGCGATGGCGATTTGCGGAACGGCTCGGGTCAAGATAACCAATTCTTTCTCCACAGCTAAGCTGTCTCTCGTATCTGTCTCCCTTTCTAGGAAAAAAGCTATATTTGCGTCATGCTCTCCACTGAGGGCAAATGAGATTAATGCAACTTGATCAGGCTTGGTTCTATCGTCGTAGAGCTTGTATATGTCTGAACAGATGGTTCCCTTGATGGAAGGGTCGAACTTGATGGTCTTCGGCTCTCCCCGCCTTAAGAGATGCTTGACAATGGGATCATCAGAGGAATAACTCTTCTCAATGAATTTTCCCTTTTCCAACCCGGACACGGATTTCACGATAGGCGGTGTTCTGCTTTGCCGGTCATGTACAAGCAGAGTTGCATAAGAGGCTCCAATCGTGCGGCAGAGGTGTAACAATGTGTCATCCACTTTCGACCAAAGCTCTTCCAACTGCACGATCTCCGCAAGGGACTTCATTACCTCTTGGATTTTCTCGCTTTCCCTAAGTCTATGACTGAGCTCGTTCCTCTTCTCCTCAAGCTCGGTCTTCTCAAACCCCAAAGTTGATATGTGGGTTGCCACTCTCCATAGCCGGTTTTTGAGATTATCAAGCTGCTTCTCAGTTACCTGTGAGGCCTGTTCCCGCAAAGCCCGAAGCTGGCCGGGTTGCAGGCCCAACTTTCCCTCCGCTTCCGCAACCTTTCTTTGTCCCTTCCTCTCATCCGCTTCATCCCACGACCTCTGTTGACCGCAGAGTATTGTGGCGATCGATTCCCCATTCACAATTATCGGCACTGTTATAGCTAACAACCCTGCATGGCATATATACGAAATAGGTTCCCTTTTCTTATCAGCTTCCTCAGCATACTTTTTGTTATCTTCAAGACATAGTCTTTTTCCTTCTTCAGTGTTCCTCACCTCCCTACAGAATTGGGTGAAGCGCTCCCTGGATTCGGGGTATAAGTAGTCAGGAGGTGGATCGGCAGGCATGACATTGAATACGCCACCCCAGCCCTTGAGAAATCCCTCCAAGAGCGCCTGAAAAATCTCTAAATCTATGAGTTCTTCAAATCTGGTCATATACTTCTCCCAGCTATACTTGTACAGCGAAGCAGGTAACGGTATCTATGACTCCCTCAACGTACCTGATATCATTTATGACTATGTCTAAGATCGCATCGGAATCGGGGGCCCCCACGGTGGCAATTACATCGTATGGCCCAGTTACGACATCCGCGGAGTCTATCGCTTTCCTCCCACGAAGTGCTTGGACAATAGAGCGATCCTTCCCAGGAGCGGTTTTTATCAGAATATAAGCCTTCATACCTCCTCCCTGACGAAATATGCTATAATCTCATCACTACGCAGGGTCATCTCGCAACGAGAACATGGCACCTCAATCCAACCCCTGCATCCCTACCGGCACGATCTCGAACTGCCCGATGATAGCCTACACTTGGACCTGGACCAACTCTGGCAATGGAGGCACTTGGGGAGCAATGGCCAGCTCAGCGGTCAGGAAGTCGCTCACCGGTGGAGCGGTGATTACTGCCATCACGATAGGCAAGAGGTTCTCTGGCAAGTTCCGTAGCCGTTCCAGCGAGATGGTCAAGGGCCTGTCTCGGTGGTGGGCCATCAGCCGCGAGAAGCTGATGAAAGTCAGCCCTACAGGCCGAGCAGGCTTCCCTGTAGCTTTGCCAGTATCCAGTCGCAACAGGATATTGTCTGCCAGCTCGACACCGGTTACATGCTCGCTGCGTCCGAAGGAAACGTAGAGTACATCGGCCTCTTGGTCGTAGTTGATCTTTATCTCATGCATTGCTCATTCCTTAAAAGATTGAAAATAGGCTGTAGTCACAAACTTCTCTTCTCGCACCGTGCCGTCTGGGTCGGTGTGCCAGCGAAAGCGCACCCACACCACCACATGGGTGTTGTCATCAGGCAGATCGGGGAAAGCGCGATAGTATTGATAACCACGCGGGTCGTAGGGATCCTGACGACGGCGGCCTCGACGGATCGTCTCTCTCACTCGGTCAAGGTAAGGCTCGACCTCCGGATGGTTGTCGGGGTCAATGATATGTCGCCAGCGCTCATGGGTCAGATAGATATCATTGCCAAAGCGGTCGCGCTGCGTCCACAGCTTGCCGTCGGGCATTGCACCGGTCCCCTGAGTTGTACTGTCTCAAACTTGTCCTTAGTTCTGCCAAAAGGTTTGTCCTGCGGTCGAACGCTGTCTTCCTACCACTTGCCCGGGCTGCCAATATGATACCATAGGATGTCACAGATGTCAACAGGGAATTCACATCTATGTAGATTATACCAGTGATAGCAGGATTTTGCTTGACCTGAACCGACCAGCTTTGTGACCTCAACCTGACCTTTCCGCCCCTGTCAGTCTGGGCAGTGCCCAGTCGCTCCGTCCGCTCGCGGAAGATGAGATCCCAAGTCTCGTTGTGGTACTAGAGACACCCCACCCAGAAACGGTAGAAGCACAGCATGGTGCTGCCGTATTTGCGTTGATCCACCAGACTAAGGTTCTTCAGTTCCAAATTTCTGTATTCTTTGGGAAAGATCTGAGCGATGGCCAGGCCGCCTTCGGTTAAAAAGTCCCTTCCGTCCAGGGCCAGTAGCGTCTTCGCCCAGAGGCCCTGGTACTGGGGCGGGGCGATGTAGATCAGGTCGAATTTCTCTTTTGGAGCCCCCCCTCTTTCCCCCCCAAAGTTGGGGGGGATGGCAGGTTCCCTGGCCAGAAACCTGAAGACGTCGTCTCGAATCACCTCTGCCTGGGCAGCCAGTCCCGTTATCTTCAGGTTCTCTTTGATGGTCTCGATGGCCCGCCGGTTGCGTTCGATAAAGACCGCTTGCCGCGCCCCGCGGCTGAGGGCCTCGATGCCCACGCTCCCCGTGCCGGCGAAGAGGTCGAGGAAGAGGGCGTCTATTACCTCGTCGCCCAGGATGTTGAACAGGGACTCTTTGACCCGGTCGGTGATGGGGCGGG
>CAYNWI010000268.1:0-4041 GCA_964400825.1 uncultured Anaerolineae bacterium
GAGACTAGCGCCGGCTGAGTAGGAGCGGAGCGACGTATCGAAGCCAAGCGGGTTGGCCCTTAGACCCGCTCGCTGGTCTCGATACGCTGCGCACTCGACCAACGCTCGCTGGCCTCATCAATGGCTAACCTGACAATCGTGTCCACGAAAGTCAAAGGGGAGACCGCCAGCGGACTCCCCTTTTCTCATTTTCTATTGTCACCATCCTTCGATGAACTGTTGCCACTCCTGGTTTTCTTTCAAGTATCGGCCAAAGAGGTAACTGCTGGTGGCGCGGGGCTCGTGAGGATGCTGCAGCAACTGCATGTGGGCCTCCTGGAGAGTTCGGCCGCCCTTGCGATGGTTGCACTCCGGGCACGCGCTCACCAGGTTGTCCCAACTGTGCTGACCACTATGGTGGCGCGGGATGACGTGATCCACTGTTAAGTTCTTTGTTTGTTGGCCGCAATATTGGCAAGTGTAATTATCTCGCCGGAAGATCTCTTTCTTGGTGAGCTTCACCCGGGGGCGAGGCCGCCTGATCATATAGGCCAGCTTTATCACTGAGGGGCACAAGAAGGTAGTGGAAGGGGTACGGATGGCCCCGCGGCTATTCTCCAAAACTTTGGCCTTACCCACCACAACCAAAGTGATAGCCCTCTTGACGTTGCAGACGTTCAGCGGTTCGTAGTTTAGGTTGAGGACAAGGACTGGTGAATCTAACAGGCCGCCCAACCGTGCCTCCTCTGGCTCTCAGGTCTATGGCCGATTATAACATGACCTTCCAATTAGGTCAAGATTTGCTTTGCCACAGCCGCCCCCCCTAACCCCCCAACCCTGGGGGGAAACCTTGCTATCCCCCCAGGATTGGGGAGGGGCGTGGGGGCAGGCGCTACTGACGCCACAGCCGCCTCAGGCGCAGGTACATCACCAAAGTGTAGTAGGCCATCAACAGGCTCAAGATCAACCCGTGAAAGCCGTCCCTGTAGCCTTCCAGCGAGACGTAGCGCCGTCGGAGCTCCCTGAGGGGCTGCAAGATGAAATTGTGGGGTCGGGGCCGGACACCCTGGTCGAAGAGGATCTTAGCCTCGTAGTCAGTGTAGCCATTCTGCCTCTCGACGAATTGAGCCAGGGTGTCGTAGTTGCAGTGGATCAGGGGATTCTCCAGATGCCCCTCCTCGCCGTCCAGGATGACTATCTCGTGAACTTCTCGCCTGGGATCGTAGCGGGCCTGGCCGCGCCGCAGGAGGCGCAGTTGGTAGTCGGGGTACCAGCCGGCGTGGCGGATCACTCGCCCGAAGATGTAATTGTGGCGTGGCACCCACCAGCCGGATCGCGATTCATCCTGGATGGCACGGCGTATTTCGGACGCCAACTCCGGCGTGGCTCGCTCGTCGGCGTCAACGAAGAACACCCAGTCGCTATCAACCGCGTCCAGGGCGGCGTTGCGCTGCTGAGCGAAGTTCTGGAACTGGTGCTGGAGAACCGTCGCCCCCGACTCTTGCGCCAACTCCACCGTCCTATCCTGACTGAAGGAATCGAAGACCACGACCTCATCGGCCCAGCGCACGCTGGCGATACAATCGGCGATATTTCGCTCCTCGTTCTTGGTGAGGATGATGACACCTAGCTTCAGCTTACTCATCTCGGACTCGGAAAAAGGCTGTCAGAGTTCCCCTAAGTTCCTATGAGCACAGGAACTCGGGGGAACTTGCAGGACTCCTGCTCATGACATTTCTCTCACCGCCTGATAGGCTGCCAGACAGCTCTCCAGTTCCCCTTCGCTGATCTCGCCTCGCTCGTGAGCCGCCAGCGCCCGACGTTTCTCGGCTCGCAGCCCCAGCCACACGATGCGGCGCACGGCCCACTGATAGAAATGGCTATAGTGCTTCTCGAAGAGCAAATAGCGGCTCTTCCATAAAGCTGCGAACATCTCGCCCCGCACCTGCCTGGTGCTCTTGGCCTCGTGGTGCACAACCTCGGCCCTGGGCACGCAGTAGATACCCCAGCCAGCCTGCTTAATCCTCATGCACCAGTCTATCTCCTCGCAATAGATGAAAAACCGCTCGTCTAAAAGCCCCACCTCCTGGATGGTCTCTCCCCGCGCCATCAGCGCCGCGCCAAGGGGATGGTCAATAGCGAAGGGTTCTTCCCGTTCGTAGAGTCGGCGGGGATAGCGGCCGTTGAGGCGGGAGTTCAGCAGGCGATGGTGGAGGGGGAAGAAGTCGAGGAGGGCCTGGGCCAGGGACGGGAAGGCAAAAGCTGAGTGCTGCAGGCGGCCATCGGGGTAGAGGAGCTTCGCTCCGGCCACGCCGGCTTGGGGATTCCCGTCCAGGAAACACACCATCGTAGCCAGCGCGTCACCCAGCACCTCCGTATCGGGGTTCAGCAGCAGAACGTAGCGGGGCAGATCGTGAGACTCAGCCGAGAAGAATCCCATCGCCCGCAGAGCCTGGTTGTTGGCAGCGGCGAAGCCCACATTGGTCTCGTTGGCCATGAGCCTCGCCTGAGGGAAGCGCTCCCGCACCAACTCCGCGCTGCCGTCCGTTGAGGCATTATCCACCACCCAGACCTCGCCCCTCAGACTCAAGCCCCTCAGACTTTCGTACACCGAGGTCAGGCAAGTCTCCAGCAACGTTCGCACGTTCCAATTGACGATGACAATGGCCAGGTCCGAATTCAACCTTACCCCCTGTAAAGCGCTGCGTTCTGCTGAGGTAATTATACTTGCGGCTGGGTAAAAGGCAAGCCTCGGTCGGGGCAAAAAGAAAGAGGCCATCCTGGTGGGTGAGGGGTGGGATGGCCCGCGTGGTTGGCTTAGGGCGAATTTGACCAATTAGAACAAATGTGCTACAATCAGCCCAGAACAACCGTTCTACTACTGAGACATCTTAGCACACAGGAGGGCACGAAATGGGACTGGACGTTTGGTTCAAAGAAGACATCAGAAATATCCTGTTGGGTGTGGAGCTAGCCAATGCGCACCTGGCAACTCATTACAGTGATGCTGAAGTGCGGGCTTATCGTGAGGGGTTCAAGGCTGCTCTGGCGGCGGCTGCGGTGAGTTTTGGAATCTACCCCAGAGAAATCACTGCAGGGCTTGCCAGGGGCCAGCACAGCGTAGCACCATTGCCCCACTCAATAGCACGCCGACGATGAAGATGCCTGTGTTAGGGGGATCAGCGGGTTAGCCTGCCACCAATGGAGACCAGTTATCTGAAGCACCGCAGCACGCCGACGAGCTTGCCGACAACGATTGGGGTCGTGCCAACGATGGGGCTTGTTTTTGTCTTTCTCCTGGCGTACAGTTGTAGTATAGCCTTTTCGTCCTCTGGATTGGGGATCACAATGATCAATGGTTCCTGGTCGTTCAGCGGGCGCAAGCGATAATGCCTGCCTTCCTCATCAGCGTAGAACTCCTTCAAGGTCGCCTCATCGTCCACTTGGGGAACAACAATTGCTGCAATCTCGTTGTTTTCTACTCTTTCCTGGGAGCGGATTAGCACATAATCACCGTCAGCAATGTGAGCGTTGATCATGCTGTCGCCTTGGACTTGCAGGGCATAAGTCGCGTTCCTAGCATGGTCCTCATCCAACATGATGATTTCATCGGTGATGTTCTCTTCGGCCAAAGTGAATTCGAGGCTGGCGGCGATCCTAGCAACAACGGGAATCGAGCTAAGGCTTGGCCTTTCTCGTGGCTCGAAAGGAATCACGCGCCCCCTCGCGGCCATTCGTTTTCGTTCTCTTTCCGCTCTGCAATGGTCCTCCAAGTCCCTTTGATATTGCTCTCTGACCATTGATAGTCTGAAGGAGACTTCATCACGGAGGGGTGCGCTCAGCTTCTCGAAAACGCTCAGACTCCGCTGATACGCGGTCAGTGCCTCTCTCCACCTCAGGAATTTGTCCGCGTGTCCATCCTGCGCTCGGATGTGATGGGCTATTCCCAGGGCCATCCAGGCAACCCCTTCGCTGTATGGTTTGCTTCTCTCCTTGAAAAGCGTCTGGCTCTGCCGATAACTGGCAACTGCATTGTCAAGATCAGCGCTGGTGAGATATACA
>CAYNWI010000269.1:0-4029 GCA_964400825.1 uncultured Anaerolineae bacterium
ACACAAGGGATCTCGACCTCTTGAGGCTCAGTCAGGGTCAAGGACATGCGCACGACGGCCTTCAGGTCGCGGGTAAACCAACCTGGGCCGGACTGGTCAACGTCACCGCCCAGGGCGAAAAGGTCGGACATCGTCCCCCCACTGCTTTCGACGATGGCGCTGGCGACCGAGGGACGAATGTGATAAATAGGAATGCTGGGCTTGCTCAGGTAGTCAATATCGGGATCGGCCAACTGGATCTGGGAGCGGACATCGTCGCGCCCATCGCCGGCGATCCAGAGCACCCCGCGCGCCCCACGAATCAGGGCCTCGGTGGCGAAGTCAGGCGGAGCATTCCCCTCCAACAGAACGATCACCCGGTCGCGCAAGCCCAGCCCCTGGAAGGATTCCCAGGTGTACTCATGCTGTCCCAGACGGAAGCCAACGAAGGTCAGCGGCGCCTCCACGTCCCCACCGCCGCCGTGCCCCTCGATCACGAAGCCGAAATCAATCTGGTGCCGGAACTCTCGAAGCGGTTGGCCATCGTCACCCATCAAAGCCAGATAAGGCTGGGACAAGGGCTGCACCAGTTGAGTCTCCAAAGGGTAGATGTAGCCATCGCGCTTCCCGCCCGGCTCCAGGCCATAGGCGGCGAACTTCTCAGCGATGTATGCTGCGGCCCGCGCTCCGCCGTCCTGCCCAATGCCGCGCCCATCCATCTCGGTCAGGGCCTTGACGTGCTCGTAGGCGAAATCGCCGTTAAATGCCTGGGCCACCTTGGCGAACCAGGGCGCCGGGCCGGTGTTGTTGATGATAAACACGGTGGCGAAGGACACCCCGGCGATCACCAGCAACATGCGCTTCCGCAGCAGGAAGCCGGTGTTGAGACCGGACTTTTCGATCAAGCGCCGCAGCCCCTCGCCCAGGGCGTTGAAGCCCACCACCGAGACGAAGAAAGCCGTCGCCGGCGGGAAAACCACGAAGGGCTTCGAGCGTAGGTAGCGAAAGCCGTCGGCCAGCATGGCTCCCCATTCGGGCACCTCCACCAGGGTGAAGACCTCGGTGGGGTCCATGTCTTGCAATATACCAATCCGGCTGCCACCGCCGATGAAGACTCCCACGAAGCCCAGTTCGCCCATCAGCATCATCACCGCCCCCATCTCCAGGAACGAGATCACCAACAACTGCGGGAGGACGTTGGGAAGCACGTGCCGCACGGCGATGGCCAATCCGCTCAGGCCCACCGACCGCGCTCCCTCGATATAGGGCATCTTGCGCAGCACCAGGAATTCACTGCGAATGTATTGGGCGATCTCCGCCCAGCCGATCACCGACAGAGCGACGATGAAGACCGGCAGCCCTTTCCGAATGTCCAGGGCGTAGATCAGGACCATGCTGCTGATCAGCATCGGCACCGAGGTGATGACCACGATCAGGCCCATGATGAGCTGATCGGAGGTCTGGCCCTCGTTCCAGCCGGCGATGCCGCCCAGGGTCAAACCCAGGATCACGCGCACCATGGTGATAAAGGCGCAGGCCACCAGCGTGTTGCGGGCCCCGTGCATCAGCAGGCTGAGGAGATCGTTTCCCCAACGGTCGGTGCCCAGGGGGAACTCCGGCGAGGGCGATAGCGGTGGCCTGACGTATTCCTGGAGTTGGAAGTCGTAATGGGGAATGATGTGCTGCCCGGCAATGTAGGGGTTCTTGGGAGCCCAAACCGGGCCGAACAGCACCAAAACGAACAGCCCCAGGACGATCACCATCCCCATCATAAAGGGAAAGTTGGAGACCACATTTCGGAGACGCAGGCGTCCGCGTGCTCCCGCCGGCGCGCTGCCGATTGAACCAATCTCAGCTTCGGGGGCTGAACGAGGAAGCTTCTCCAGCCTGGATCTGGGGTTGAGGAGCCTGCCGGCGATGTTTCTCAAAAAGTCCGTCATAGTTCTCTCACGCGCGGGTCTATGATGCGATAGGCGACATCTAGCAGCAGATTGATCGCCAGAAACGTCAGCCCCATAGCAGAGGCCAGGGCCACCACCACCGGGGTCTGACGGGTATTCACCGCGTCCAGCAGGCGGCGGCCCATGCCCGGCCAATTGAAGAAGAACTCGACGACGGGCAGGGTGCTCAGGGAGAAGCGCACCGAAACGCCCACAGCGGTCAGCACCGGGACGGCTATGTTGCGCAGGGCGTGACCGTTGACGATCCGTCGAAGGGAAAGCCCCTTGGAAAAGGCGGTGCGGATGTAATCTTCCTCCATGACGTGGGTGAGCGCGAGGAAGGCCGCGCGGGTCAGATAGGCCAGCGGGCGGGCAGCCAGCACCAGCACCGGCATCAGCATGTGCTCCAGGTCCCAGCCAAAGCCGGCCATGCTCACCAACCGCCGTCCAGTGATGGCCAGGTAGCGCAGTTCGCCCACCTGCAGGAGCAAGGCGGCGAAGAAAGATGGGGCCGAGACTCCCAGGATGGTCAGGGTGAGCAGCGGAAGCACCAGCGCCCTCCGTTTCGTCAGGGCCGCTACGCCGCCGATGTACAGGCCGAGGATAGCGGCAATCGCCAGGGCCACCAGCAGCAGGCCCATGCTGTTCACGTAGGCCTCCCCAAGAATATCCTTGACCGGTACCAGGCCGCTGGCGATCCTCATGGATCCCAAATCCCCCCGCACCGCGCCGGCCAGAAAAGCGCGCGACTCTTGCCAGGCGCGCTTGCTGTGCTGGACCAAATTGTAGTCCGGCCTGGCAATCTCTGAATTGCGGGCCATCCTCATCCCCAGGTTGGAAAAGAAGACAATGAAGACCCAGACCAGGGCTATGAAAAAGATTCGACGCACGATGAAACGAAGCATAGGTTCTCCTGTGGGCGAGTCCTTGTTGCCCGGAGGAGCCCGAGGCTGAAGCCGTCGGGCTGAAAGAGCGAAGCCCTTCGGGCTAAAACCCAGCCCCGCTGGGGCTTTGCTCTCTCAGCGCGGGGGTTCAGCGCCACCTCCGACGCAACCCGCTCCAGCATGGCAATTGTTGCCCCCTCTGCGTGATGCTTTCGCTGACTCTTTGTATACCGCACGACCACATCCAACATTTTGCCCCCAAATGAGACAACACCATATTCAGCCTGCCATGCAAAGTGCATGTCCAAATCCAGTTCGTGATTGACAAAGTGGGAACTGTTGCCCTTCACTTGACCGATGAACGTGGACAGAGCGATCTTTGGGGGAACTGAAACAACAAGGTGAACATGATCCTTGATACCACCTACAGCGTGAACGAACGCGTCCAACTCAGTTGCTTTGGCGGCAATGACGTTATGCAACGAGTTCTCCCACTTGGACGCAATCAGCGGTTCTCGGTTCTTGGTCCCCCACACAAAATGATAGAACAAGCGCCAATAAGGCATTAACGTACTCCTTTCGTAGCCCCGCAGGGGCTTTGTTCTCTCAGCGCGGGGGTTTAGCCCCGCGCTTTCTCGGCAGCAGGAAAATGAGGGGCAGCCCCAGCAATGTAATGGCCGCACTGGCGACGAATGCCTGGCGCAGCCCGAACAGGTCGCCCATGGCCCCAAGCACCACGACCACCGCTGAGCCGAGGACGAAACTCAGCGACATGTAAACGCCGTTGGCCAGCGCGCGGTTCTTGGGGAAGCTCTCTTGCACCAAAGCCATGAAGACGGGAATGACGGAGAGGCCAGTGAAACCCATAATCAGCAGGAGCGGGAACTGAAGCCAACCGTCGTTTGTCAGAAAGGCGAACATGAGGAGCGGCGTGGTCAGCACAGAGATGAAGAGAACCAGTCGGCGGCCCAGTCGGTCGCTCATCGCGCCCCCCAGCAGCGCACCCACCACGCCCCCCGCTTCCAGGAGCGAGAGGGAGACCCCGGCGAACCAGAGGTCGGCGCCCTCCTCGCTCAGAAAAATGGGCAGGTAGGTGGTCAGCGACCTGGCCATGAAAGAACGCGCCACGATGATGCCTGCCAGCGGGAGCAAAAGCGGCCCCATGCCCCGCAACGCCTGCCGCCAGGGGAGTCCCTGACCGGCGTTGGTGGGTCGCGTGGGCACGT
>CAYNWI010000270.1:0-4025 GCA_964400825.1 uncultured Anaerolineae bacterium
GGCACACTCGGATTCGGCTCCAACTTCCTGCGCAGTTCGGCGATGTTCTTGTCCACCACCCTGGAGTCAACGGCCACTTCCCATCCCCAGACCCTGTCCAGGAGCGTCTCTCGCCCGAAGACCTGGCCCGGCTGCTCCGCCAGAAAGCGCAGCAGGTTGAACTCGGTCGGCGTGAGCTGCACCTCTTGCCCCCCGATCCAAACCCTGCGTTTGTCCAGGTCAATCTCCAGGCGGTCGAACACCAGGCGATGGGGACGCCGCGCTTCTTGGCTCTCACGCACCGTTCGTAAGGTAGCCTCGATCTGGGCGATCAGTTCGTGCGGGTCGAAAGGCTTGGTGAAGTAATGATCGGCTCCTATGCTCAAGCCCTTGACCTTTTCCGCTGTCTCGCCCAGCGCGGTGAGCATAATGACAGGGATATACCGCTCCCGCTTCCGCAGCTCCCTGCACACCTCCCAGCCATCCAGCCTGGGCATCCTGACATCCAGCACCACCAGGTCAGGCTCTTCGGCAGCCGCCAGCGCCAGGGCTTCCTCGCCGTCTCGCGCGATCACCACCTGGAACCCGGCCCGTTTCAGCATGGGCTGCAAGAACGAGGTCAAGGACTCGTCATCCTCGGCCACCAGTATCTTCGCCATCATAGGTTCCTCCCTCTCGATTTCCGCTGTGTAGTATTATATCACACCAGGGTGAAACCGCAATTACGACATTTTGGCGCACAGCAAAAAGCCGCTTGCGCGGTTGACGCGGGATGGAAGGTCGGTCAACTTGACAATCTATCCGAGGAGTAGTATAACACTAACGCCCACCCTACCCCCCAATCTTGGAAGGAGGCAAGTCAAAGGTGATAGACTTTACTTTTACTGAAGAGCAGGAGTTGTTCAGGCAAGCGGCTCGCGAGTTTGCGGAAACCCAGATTGCTCCCAGGATTCCCGAAATGGAGGAAACGGGGAGGGTCAACGCCGAAGTGGTCGAGGCGCTGGGGGAGGCCGAAATGATGGCCATCACCATTCCGCAAGAATACGGCGGCCTGGGATTGGGCTACGTGGCCCGCCTCATCGCCCTGGAGGAGATCAGCCGCGTTTCGGTGGCCACAGCCATGATGCTCCAGGTTTTGGGCCTGGGCATCGAGCCGATCATCAAATTCGGTACCGAGGAGCAGAAAAAGAAGTATCTGCCCGGCCTGGCAGCGGGGGAACGGCTGGCCACGATAGCCGTGACCGAGCCGACCGGCGGTTCTGATCCCACGGGCGGTCGCACGTCCTACCAGAAGGACGGCGACGACTACGTCATCAATGGCCGCAAGTGCTTCATCACCAACTCCCACATCGCCGATACGATTATCGTTCTGGCCAAAGACGAGGAGGATCCCGACGCCTTCTCAACTTTCGTTGTCGAGGGAGGGATGGAGGGATTCAAACCTGGGCACAGAGAGCACAAAGTGGGCCTGCGCGGCTGCAACACCGGCGAATTGATTTTTGAAAACTGCCGGGTTCGCGGGGAGAATCTGCTGGGAGCAGAGGGCCAGGGCCTGCGGGTGGCCATGACTGGCATCAGCGAGGTCGGCAGAGGCGGTATGGTCGGTTGTGGCCTGGGGCTGCAGGCCGCCTGCCTGGAAGCGTCGGTGAAATTCGCCCAGGAGCGGATTCTTTACGGGAAACCGATCAGCCGATTGCAGACCATTCAGAACAAGCTGGCGGAAATGAAGATTGATTTGGATGCCGGGCGACTGCTGGGATACCGAGCGGCGGCCAGGCAGGACCAGGGCCTGCGGTCGAGCAACGAGTTCGCCGTGGCCAAGCATTTCACCACGGAAGCAGCGCAGAAGGCGGCCAAAATGGCCGTTGACATCCACGGCGGCTATGGCTGCCTGGAAGAATACGCCGTCACCCGCTACTGGCGCGATGCCGCCGTGCTGGGACCGTCTGCCGGCACCTCCGACATCATGAAGGTCATCATCGCCCGCTGGGTGCTTTCGTAGAAGGCCCTCTCCCAACTCTGGGAGAGGGGAGTTTACCACTGATTCTACACAGAGTTTACACCATGCTCAACATCGTCGTCTGTGTCAAAGCAGTCCCCGATCCAAAAGAAGCGGACAAAATCAAGATTGATCCCGTCACCAAAACCCTCACCAGGCCCGGCGTGCCGCTGGTCTTGAATCCGCTGGACAAGAACGCGCTGGAAACGGCGCTTCAGCTCAAAGCGCAGCACGACGCACACATCGCGGTACTCAGCCTGGGCCCTCCCCAGGCCGGTAAAATCGTCAAGGAATGTCTGGCCCTGGGTGCTGATCGGGGATTCCTGCTCTGCGATCCGGCTTTTGCCGGCGCCGACGCCTACGCCACGGCTTACACCCTGGCCAAAGGCATTGAGAAAATCGGCTCGTACGACGTGGTCTTGTGCGGCAGGGCCAGCAGCGACGGCAGCACCGAGTGGGTCGGCCCGGAACTGGCAACCTGGCTGGGAATCCCAGTGGTCACGAGGGTGAAAGAGATCGTCGCGTTCGACGGAGAGTGGTGGAAAGTGAAAGCCAGCCTGGAAAACGGATACCGCCTGGTGCGGGTGAAACTCCCAGCCGTCTTCACAGTGACCAGAGAGCTGAACACGCCGCGAACCCTCAGCTTCTCAGGAA
This sequence comes from uncultured Anaerolineae bacterium, assembly GCA_964400825.1. GTDB lineage: Bacteria > Chloroflexota > Anaerolineae > VGOG01 > VGOG01 > CAYNWI01. Next base: position 2,633 of record CAYNWI010000270.1, read on the forward strand.
TCGTCGGGGCCAGGAAGAAGGAAATCACCCGGTGGGGGATCAGTGAACTGGGCGTGTCGGAAGAGTCGGTAGGCTTAAAAGGGTCGCCAACGATTGTCTCCAGAATGACGACCAAAGACAGCAAGCGGCAAGTCGAGATCATCGCTGGCACGAGGGAGGAAAAAGCCGAGCGGCTGGTGCAGAGGCTGGCTGAGGCGGGAGTGATATAGGGGATGATTGGGGAACCATCCAGGAGGGCGGAGAAGCTCCTCTCCCTGGCAGGGGGAGGCTGGGAGGGGGTGGATTCTGCGGCACCGAAGGCCCACCCTCCCTTAGCCCCTCCCTCCGAGGGAGGGGAAACGCGCTTCGGCTAGCAGTCGCTCTGAGCGATGAGGAAAAATGGGAAACACAAACGGCCCGGTGTGGGTCATCGCCGAGCAAATTGACAGTCGGATTCTTGCCGTGTCGCTCCAGCTCATCGGCCAGGCGCGGAAACTGGCTGACGAATCGGGCACTTCCGTGGAAGTCGTGCTGCTGGGGGACAAGCTGGGCGGCCAAACCCAGCCATTGTTCGCTGCCGGCGCCGACCGGGTCTACCTGGGCGATGGCCCCGAACTGGCCTTTTATCAGCCGGAAATCTACACCGAAATCATCGTCAAGCTGGCCCAAGAGCGGCAGCCGGAAATCGTGCTCATCGGCTCGACGGCCAGGGGAAGAGAACTGGCCCCGCTGGTGGCGGCCAGACTGAGGACCGGCCTGACGGCTCACTGCATTGATCTGGTGCTCGACGAGAACGGCATCCTGGAGCAGATAATCCCGGCCTACGGCGGGCTGCTTTCGATCACCTGCCCGGAAAGTCGCCCGCAGATGGCCACCGCCGCCACAGGCGTTTTCCCTACCCCCGAACTGGACGAGACCAAAACAGGAGAGATCATCCCGCTTGAGGTGCCGGCTGATCTCCCCCGCCGGATTCAAACCCTGGAAGTTGTCCGCCAGGAGCCGGAAGGCATGCCTCTGGAATCGGCCCCCATCGTCGTGGCCGGTGGCGCCGGCGCCGGCGATGTGGAGGGGTGGCATCAGATAGCCGAGCTGGCGAAGGCGCTCAACGCCGCCCTGGGCTGCACCCGGCCAGCCGTTGACGAAGGCTGGGCCGGGCTGGAGACCATGATCGGACAGAGCGGCAAAATGGTGAGTCCGGAGCTCTACATCGGGGTGGGGCTGTCGGGCGAGTTGCAGCATACGGTGGGCATAGTCGGCGCCCAGGTTATGGTAGCCATCAACAACGATCCCCAAGCAGCGGTGTTTGAGCAGGTGGATTACGGCATCGTTGACGATTGCCGGGAGTTTGTTCCGGTGTTGATTGACAAGATCAGGGAATACCAGGAGAAGCAAGCAGCCTGTTAGCAGCAGTGCC
>CAYNWI010000271.1:0-2548 GCA_964400825.1 uncultured Anaerolineae bacterium
AGGGAGCAGGGGAGCGGAGGAGCTAAGGTGCAACGCACTTGTTCACACGATTTCAATGGCTCACTTGACCAGATTGCACTTCGAATCAGCTTGATTCTGTGGTAAAAGTGCGTTGCACCTGAGCAGATACGAGGTGAACCTCATTGTCTGGCGTCTGCGGAAGGCTAGCCAATGAAAGTTCTCCATAAGTGAGGAAGAAGATGGCAGAGAACAGGATCAAGGTACGGGATTTTACCTCACTGGCCGAACCCTCGGATTCGGTGGTGTTGGTGCATTTTGAGGAGATGAGAGGCACCATCCACGTGTATCGTGATGGCACAGTGGTGTTGTCTTCTCCTTTCGGGACCACAGTGACCAGCTTGAAGCATTCAGGCGATCAGTTGTGGCGAAAGGAAGTCTTTCTGAGCATGCTGGATCGGATGGGAGCCTCCGATCAGGAACTGGAGGAGGCAGGACGGATGGTTGAGGCGCGGGAGGAAGCGCTGTCCCGGCTGGGGTTTCGGGCCGCCGTGAAGCAGGTGGCGGCAGAGTCAGCGGCGCATTTCCGAGACTGGTGTTCCCGCCACGGGCTGGACTACGAGGCGATGAGTGAGGAGGAAATAGACGAGTGGTTGGCAGCCCGGCTTGCAGAGGTACGAGGAACCCCATGATCAAATCGGTCAACGACACCAACGTCTGGATAGCTGGAATCAACTGGGACCGAGGAGCCGGGTATCAGATCCGGTTGCATTGGGAAGCGGGGCGGTTTCAGCACTTCATCTCGGCGGAGATTCTGTACGAGATCATCCGCGTCCTTCGGGAGGTGTTCGAGTACCCTGACGAGAAGCTGTATGATTGGTATTGGTTGTTGTTAGCCGGTTCGGTGTTCGTGGTGCCCCGTGTGATCATCAATGCCATCCAGGAGGATCCGGATGACAACAAGTTCCTGGCCTGTGCTGTTGAGGGGGGTACGGATTACATTGTGTCCGAAGATCACGATCTGAGACGCCTGGGCAAGTACGATTCCATTGTCGTGCTGAGGAAGCAAGAGTTTCTGCAAGTATTGGAAGCGCAGGAGTGACGATAGACAACGTGGAGAAGGAAGCAGCCGAAACGCAATACTGGCTGGAACTATGCGTAGAGGCAAACATGGGCAATCCCCAAGAACGAGAGTGGCTTCTGCAGGAATCCGGCGAACTCCTCGCTATCTTTACCGCATCAGGCAGGACAGCCAAACTGCGACGCAGCAGAGACAAGACGAGCAAAGCCCGGAAGTGAATTCGAAATCCGCAATTCGAAATTCGGTGGCCATCGTTACCTGGAACAAGAAGCACTTTGAGAGCCGAACGATGATCGAGATATTGACGCCGAAGGAGTATCTGATGGCCAACATGAATGGTAGGTAGGAGAGCCAGATTGTCCATCCTCGGACGGTGGAGCGGATACGGGAGCAGAGGAGCAGGGGTGGACTCCATCGTCTGTCGTCGGCGGAAGAGTAGCTAATGAAAATTCTCCACGTCGTCGGCGCCCAACCCAACCTCATGAAGGCCACGCCCATCACTTCACTTCACTTCACTTCGACAAGCTCAGTACAAGCGACAAGCTCAGTACAAGCGACAGGCTCAGTGCAAGCTTGCGGGAGAAGAAAAAGAGAAATTAGTGAAAATTCGTGCAATTCGTGGCAAAGAAAATTTAGTGAAAATTCGTGCAATTCGTGGCAACAAACATACGATAAGGAGGGACAGATGGTTGTAGAGAAAGAACTGGATCTAGAAGCAATGGACACGTGGTACACTACTCATTTCGAGGAACTGGTTATGAAGTTCGCTGGGAAAGCCATTGCTGTAGTGGCGGATGAGATTGTGGCTGTAGCCGATACGGAGAAAGAGGCAGATCGGTTAGCGTGGGAAAGGAACCCGGATGCCGTTCCGCTTGTGCTGGCTATACCGACTGAAGAGGAACTGGTATGCCTGTTGTGACGTATCGCTACAAGCAGTTGAAGGGGTTGCGTGTCCCGATTGTTACCCTGGCCATCCGATACGGGGAAAGATGGCATTCGATGGTGTTTATGAGGATCTCAGGCGTGGCAAGGGCAGTGTGGGATTGGTCAAAGCCATTCGCCGTCGGTTGATGTTGACTCCGAAGGATGGTGTTTCGGATGAGGAGTTCTGTTCGAAAAAGTGACTGGCAGGACATACCCAGTTGGTGAAGGTATGCGCCGCGTTGGAGGAGGCGGGGAGTGGAAGAGGGGGGAAGGGGAGCAGGGAAGCCAGGGAGCGGGGGAGCAGAGGAGGGGGGGTGATACAGAGTCACGAAGAACTCGAAGTCTATAAGTTGGCGTTTGAGGCCGCGATGCGCGTTTTCGAGATTGCGTGGATTGAACAGTAGGTGAAAGCGATGCGAGAGAAGGGCTAGAGCTTTCTCCTGTGTGAAGGAGGGGAAAAATGGCTATTGCAGAACTGGTTCAAGAGAAAGTGAAGTTGCTTCCGGAGCCGACCCAGCAGGAAGTCCTGGATTTCGTAGACTACTTGCTGCAAAGGTCCCGGCAGGAAGATGTGTTGTGGTCTAA
>CAYNWI010000271.1:2648-4010 GCA_964400825.1 uncultured Anaerolineae bacterium
CTGGCTGTGGTCTCTGAGGACATGTTGGTAGGCCATATCGGAGAAATCGGTGAGGAACGTCTGCGTCGGATACAAAGGAGCTTGGCAGGCTGGATCCTGGGCGCCGCATAACGACCTGGGGCCAGGAAGGGATAAATTGGTGAAAATTCGTGCAACTTGTCCTGAGCCCAGCCGAAGGGTTCGTGGCAAAGAATTCCCCTCTGAGGTCTGGGGCGATGGGACGGCCGTCCGGGTATTCACCTACGTGGACGACTTGGTGGACGGAATCTACACGCTGATGCAATCCGACCTGGAAGGCCCGGTGAACCTGGGGAGTAACGAGCGGGTGACGGTGGCGGATTTGGTGCGGACGGTGATTGAAGTGTCGGGCAAGCGGATCAAGGTGAAGTACGTGCCCGGCCCTGTGGGCGTGCACGCACGCAACCCTTCGACGGGCTCAGGGCGGCGCTTCAGCAAGGCGCGCATCAGGTCGCTGGGGTGGGAGGCGAAGTACTCTCTCAAAGAAGGGATCGCGCGGACTTATCCGTGGATCGAGGTGCAGGTAGAGAAATTGCGAATTGCGAATTGCGGACTGCGGATTTGAAGGAGACGAGATGGATAAGAGGGAATTGGAGAAGCGAACGAAGACATTCGCGTTGCGGGTTGTTCGATTTGTGTCTGGCTTGCCGAAGAGCAAGGTTACGGACGTGTTGGGTTATCAGTTGTTGAAGTCGGGGACTTCGATCGGGGCTAACTACCGCGAAGCCAACCGCGCCGAATCACACAACGATTTCATTCACAAGATTGGCGTGGTGGAAAAAGAGGCTAGCGAGACCCAATACTGGCTGGAACTCTTCGAAGAAGCCAACATCGGTGACCTTAACGAACGCCGTTGGCTGCTCCAGGAATCCGGCGAACTGTTGGCTATCTTTACTGCTTCCGGCAGAACGGCCAAGGCACGTCGCACCGGAGGACGCTGATGAATTGCGGATTGCGAATCGCGAATTGCAGGGTGGAGATGAATGATGGATAGTCTGCAGCGCGCCAGAGAAAGTAAATTCGAAATTGAAAATCCGAATTTCGCAATCACGGTCATCCGCCCCTCGCGGGGTTGGATCTCGTTGAACTTGCGTGACTTGTGGGAATACCGTGAGTTGCTCTACTTCCTCACCTGGCGCGACGTCAAGGTGCGCTATAAGCAGACGGTGCTGGGCGCGGCCTGGGCCATCATCCAACCCTTTTTCACCATGGTAGTGTTCTCTTTGTTCTTCGGCAAGCTGGCCAAGATGCCGTCGGATAACATCCCGTATCCCATCTTCAGCTACGCGGCCCTGGTGCCGTGGACCTTCTTCGCCAACGGGCTGAGCCAGTCGTCCACCAGCC
>CAYNWI010000272.1:0-4007 GCA_964400825.1 uncultured Anaerolineae bacterium
TTCCTCACTGCTGGCAGGCCCTGCAGCCGCAGTGGTGAGGGCAGGGACTAGAGAGGCCCTCGCCGCGAAGCCCGCTAGAAACGCTACGCTGGTGACCAAAGCTACCAGTAGAGCCACAACAATTAATCTGAGACAGCCGTGCAACCACCTGGACATTTGACTCACTCCTCGATGATTTGACATAACCACTCTAGTAGGGGATTACAAAAGGCGGATTTTCTGTCGCCTGGTTGCCTGCCCCAGCCAAAGCCAGGGTTATTTTAGCACACATTACAAGTGTAGGCAAACGCGGCGACCAAGAACGGGGCACTGGGGAGACACTACAGCGGAGAAGCCGATAAAGACCCGGCGTCGGCGATCATTCAAGCCCCCCAATCTCGTTAGAGAGCTCCAAAGATACATAATATATATAGTCTGAAGTTCGAGCGATGGCCAGAAACCAGGTTTTAGGCCCACCATAACTAAAGGTATTGCCGTCATGCAAATGTTCCTCAGTCGTGACGGACACTCTCCAACGGAAAAACCTGGTTTCTCTCCTACGAGGTCAAACTAAGCAATGCCGAAAAGCCTTCAGAAACCGAACTGGTAAGCGACCTTCCAGGGTGGTTCCCTCGGGGCCGTGCTCCTCCCGCTCCACCAAGCCCCAGCGGTGGAAAAGCGAGACCAGCTCGCCTTCCCGGTACGGGATGCAAGCTTTGATGCGCACCAGGTCCTCGTTGAGGACGGCTCCGACGCGAGCCAGCAACTCCTCCAGCCCCACACCATCCCTGGCCGAAATAGCCAGGCTATTAGGAAACTCCTGAATCATGCCCTGAACCTGGTCAGGGCTATTCAGCCGATCAACTTTGTTGAGTGCCACCACTATTGGGATGTCTGTAGCGCCCAAGTCCTTCAGCGTGTCCTCCACTACCCTACTTTGCAGCAATGCGTTAGGGTGAGTTATGTCAACTATATGCAAGAGGAGGTCTGCGTCGTTAATCTCCTCCAAAGTGGCACGAAAGGCAGCCACCAGTTGAGTGGGGAGCTTCTGGATAAAGCCCACCGTATCGCTGAAGAGTGCTACCTGTCCTTGCGGCAGCGGCACCCGTTTTGTTGTAGGATCAAGGGTGGCAAAGAGCTTATCCTCTACCAACACCTCGGCTCCAGAAATAGCGTTGAGTAAGGTTGACTTGCCTGCATTTGTGTAACCCACGATCGCCGCCACGGGTATGGCCGCTCGGCGACGCTGGTAGCGATAAAGGTGGCGGTGGGTACGTACCCGCTCTAGCTCTCGCTTGAGCTGGGCAATGCGCTCCCTAATGCGACGACGGTCTACCTCGAGCTGCCTTTCACCTGGTCCCCGCAGGCCCACGCCTCCCGCACCACCTCGAGCCGTTCCACCCCCGGCCTGACGGGCCAGGTGTGTCCACATGCGTGTCAGCCTCGGCAGACGGTACTCATACTGAGCCAGTTCCACTTGCAACTGACCCTCTCTGGTGTGTGCGTGCTGGGCAAAGATATCCAGAATCAGAGAAGTGCGATCCAGTACCTTCACCTCCCAAGCTTCCTCCAGCTCACGCTGCTGGCGTGGTAAGAGCTCGTCGTCGAAGATAATCAGGTCACAATCCAGCTCCTCTTTGAGATCGTCAATCTCTTTTACCTTGCCCTTGCCAATGTAGGTGGCTGGATTGATGGTATCTGGCCTCTGGAAGACCTGGCCCTCGACTTCCACGCCGGCTGTACGGGCCAATTGAGCCAATTCCGCCAGCGAATCCTCGACCGACCAACCGCCACGCTCGCTTCTCAGTTTCACTCCTACCAGCAGGGCTCGCTCAGGAGCCAGATCAGTAAATGCCGTTTCCCTAGCTATGGTTATTCCCCTTTCCTGCCTGTCCCGTCCAGCAGCGATTTCACAATTGAAGTGGTTATCTTATCCAAGCCATTTACTACAAGATCTGCCTGAGTTATGTCCATTTTCCCAATTCCGACACACCTCATGCCCGCGGCCCTGGCCGCCTGGACGCCAGCTACTGCATCCTCAAAGACTACGCATCTCCTGGGCTCCACACCACACCGCCGGGCTGCCAGAAGGAAGACTTCGGGATCGGGCTTGCCCCTCTTTACATCCTCTGCAGTCACCACAGCGTCCAACTGATTCCTGATACCCAGTTCGCTCAGTATCAACTCTACATTTTGTCGAGGTGCTGAGGTGCCGACAGCTATCTTAAACTCATCGTCCCTCAGGGAGTCAAGCAAAGGCGTGAATCCCGGCGCGGCCTTCACTTCTCCTCGTATTAGATCGCGATAGTACACTTCTTTTCTTTGACCTAATCCCTCCACCTGGGCTCCTGAGATCTTATCTCCCAGCATATGCCGTAATATCTCTTGGTTGCGCTGACCGAAAATGTCGCGAAACTCCTTCTCGCTGAGTTCTCGTCCCATCTCGGCGAAGAGCTTCCTCCAGGCAGCAAAATGCTGTGAGGCAGTGTGCACTATCACCCCGTCCATGTCGAAAATTACCGCTCCATATACTTCTTCAGTCATGATCCCCTACCCCAATTGTAGTACTTCCACTTTTTTTATCTTATCTCCAGATTATTCTCTAAACTCCCCCTCGATTTCGCATAGTTCAGTTCCATTATGAGAAATTAGAGATTTTTGGGTGTGCGAGGTTAATGGCTACGCGAAGCGACAGGGCGCGTCACTTCTTCACTAATACTACCACGAACTCCAACAAACGTCAAGGCTGCTGGAACTAGCCACCTACGACATCGTGCCTCTGGAGGTAGCTCACCACCCTGTCCCCAACTTGTGACGCTCCCCTCCCCCACGCTATGCAAAAAGTCCAAAACCTGGTATAATATGGACAGAAGGTAACGATGAGGAGGCTTGATATGAGAAAGCCAAAGTTTCGGTTGCTCAGCGGGAGCATGCTGGCGGTCATTGGGCTGGTGTTGGTGGCTCTGATCCTGGCATCCTCCAGCTACGTCCAGGTCGGGTACGGCACAGTGGGGCTAATCACTCGCTTCGGGGCAGTGACAGGGAGAGTCTTGCGCCCAGGTCTTAACTGGAAGATACCCCTCATTGAGAGTGTATTAGCCTACCGCACCCAGGAGATCGTCTACCAAACTGTTGAGGAGGGAGAGTCCCAGGCGGACTACGTGGACTTCCCCACCGATACCACCACCGCCGATGGGCAGCAGATCATCCTGAAATATTCCATCCGTTTCCGTATTGACCCCCAGAAAGTGGGCTGGATCGCCAACAACATCGGCAGCGAGGGGGACGTGGTGGAGAAGGTGGTCAAGTTCCACAGCCGCATCCTGGCTCGCAACATCCCCAAGGAGTACGCGGCCCTCGACCTTTACACCGGAAATATCCTGGCAGTCCAGGAGCAATTTGAGGAGCAGCTCGCACCCCTTTTTGCTGAGAAGGGAATCGTCCTCGACAGCTTTGGCCTGCGAAAGATCGAGTTCGCCGAAGATTACAAGCAGGCCGTAGAGCAGAAACAGATCGAGGCTGAGACCGTCACCACGGAGCAGCACCGCGCTGAGCAGGCAACCTATCAGGCTCAGGCCAAGGTTGAGCTGGCCAAGGGTGAGGCCCAGTCCACCATCGAACGGGCCAAGGGCGATGCGGAAAAGGTGAAACTGCTGGCGGCGGCAGAGGCAGAAGCCATCCAGGTCAAGGGTGAAGTCCTGGCAAAGTACCCGGCCATCATCCAACTGCGATTTGTGGAAGCCCTGAGCGACCCGGAGGGCAGGGTCACCTGGGGCATCATGCCTCCCGGCAGCTTTGTTCCCTTCCTGAATCTGATGCCTGGTGAGAGCCTCGTGCCCAGCACCGTAATCACCGAGACCACGCCGTAAGCTGGGAGGGGCAGTAAGTTAACGAGGCAACAAGGCAACGAGTGAGGAGGCTATGGAAGAGTCTACGAAAGGCCAGCAAGAAGAGCCTGCATCCAAGACACAGTTTGTAGTCAGGGCGATATGGGAGTTGGTGATTACCGTCTGTCCGGCTCTCCTGGT
>CAYNWI010000273.1:0-2682 GCA_964400825.1 uncultured Anaerolineae bacterium
GAAGATAGCGGAGCTAGGGTGCACTCAAGCTGAGCGCAAGCGGGCGGAGGAGGCGCTGCAGGCCAGCTACCGCCATCAGGCCAGCATCCTGGGAAGCATGATAGATGCGGTCATCGTCGCCAACCCCGACGGCACCATTCGCACGCTGAACCGGGCGGCGCTTGAACTGCTGGGCTACGCGGAGCAGGAGCTCATCGGTCAGCCGGTTGGCACCATCTTTGAAGAAGAAGCCTTCTTCAGGGGCAGCGGGCTGGCGCAGTTGCTGCGCGAGGGGGCGGCGCGGGACGTGGAACTGACGCTGCTGGCCAAGTCGGGCGAGCGGATTCCGGTCGTCTTCAACGGTTCTATCACTCGGAAGGAGGATGGGAGTCTGGCCGCGGTGGTGGGCGTGGCCCGGGACGTGCGCGAACCCAGGAGGCTATGGGATGAGATTCTGAGAGCGGACGCAACGCTGCGTGCTTTGAATGCGGCGGCCCTGGCTGTGCAAAGGGCGTTGCAGCCAGAGGATGTGTTCAGGGCTGTAGCGGGTGAAATGGGGAAGCTTGGTTTTCTCGCTACCATATTCTTGCTAGATGAAGACAAAAAGAATCTAATGGTCGCACATATGTCATTCAGCCCTAAATTGACAGCGGCTGCGGAAAAACTATTAGGACTTAGCCGTAATATTAAATTTCCTCTGGACAGGATGCCACAATACATGAAAGAGGTGTTGGGGAATAGGGTGACTGTTTTTAGCCAGGACAGGGAACGGGTGGCAGGATTCCTGCCTGCCCATCTAAGAGGACTTACTGGCAAGTTGGTAGAGATTTTGGGGTTGCAAAAGGGGATCATTGCCCCTCTGGTGGTAGAAGGCAAGGTCATTGGTGCATTGGGGGTGGATTCCCAGGAGCTGACCGAAAACGATGTGCCGGCTATAACCGCCTTTGCTAACCAGGCGGCCATCGCCATCGAGAACGCGCGGCTGTTCGAGGCGGAGCATGAGCAACGGGAACTGGCCGAGTCGCTGGAGGAGGCGGCTGCTGTCGTCAGCAGTACCCTGGACCCCGAGGAGGTGCTGGCTCACATCCTGGAGCAGGCGGAACGGGTCGTCGCCGGGGACGCCTTCACTGTTATACTGATCGAGGATGATGCCGCTCGTCTGGCCCGATGGCGAGGGTACGAGCTTCCTGGAGAGGAGATACAACCCTCGCGTTTCGATATCCCCATGGCCAAGTACTCCCACCTGATGAAAATGGCACAGACGGGGAAGCCTGTCATTGTGCCCGACACCTCGCTCGACCCCAACTGGGTCCCGACGATGAGGGACCAGGCGTGGCGGCGGTCCTACGTCGGCGTTCCCATCCAGTTTAGCGGCGTGACAGTGGGCTTCCTGGGCGTGAGCGGCACCCGGCCGGGACAGTTCGGCCTCGAAGACGCCCGGCGGATGGAGGCCCTTGCCAGCCACGCCGCCACTGCCATCGGGAACGCGCGGCTGTATGAGGAGATACGACAAAAGGTTGAGGAGCTTGGGCTTCTGCTGGATACGTCCACCACTATCTCATCCACCCTTGAGCCTGACCAGGCCCTCCATATTCTAGCGGAAAAGATGACCACCTCGGTCGGAGCTACCTTCTGCCGCATCGCTTTGCTGGATGAGATGAGTCAAACTCTGACCATACGGGCTGCTTTCGCTACCCATGACCTGGACTGGGATCCAGCCCTGGGTCGGCAATATGCCTTGGCTGACGCTCCCTGGCACGGGCGAGCTATCGAGAGAGGCGAGGCCATAATCCTGCGCCAGGGTGATCCATCTCAAGCGGCGTCGGAAACGGAGTGTAGGATAGCCCTCAGTGAAGGTATTCAATCGGCCCTCCTGATGGCGCTGGTGGTCGGAGATCGCCCCCTCGGGGTGGTGTCCCTGGGCGAGATGCGTACTTGGGAGCGCCTTCCCTTCACTGCCGAGCGAGTGAGACTCTGTCAGGCCATGGCCAACCAGGCGGCCGTTGCCATACGGAACGCTCAGCTCCTGGATGCGGTCATGAAGCATAGAAGAGACCTGCAAAAGTTGTCCACCCAGCTCATCAACGCCCAGGAAGTCGAACGCAGGAGGCTCTCCCGGGAGCTGCACGACGAGCTGGGACAGGCTCTAACCATGCTGAGCATCAACCTGGCAGCCATCGAGAAAGAACTGCCATCAGAGCTTGCCCCCACGATCAGGGAGAGATTGGCGGAGGCAACTTCGCTGGTCAACCAGACATTGGAGCAGGTACGTGAGTTGTCCCTTGACCTGCGGCCCACTATGCTGGACGATCTTGGTCTGGTCTCAGCGTTGCGCTGGTACGTGAACAGATATGCCAAAAGACTAAACATTGAGGTCAAGTTTGAAGCGATTGATCTGGAGGAGAGGCTTCCTGCGGATATGGAAACGATTATCTACCGCGTGGTGCAGGAGGCCTTGACTAACGTCGCCAGGCATGCGCAGGCCAACAGGGTAAATCTACGTTTGGAGCGCAAGGTACACACAGTTGCCGCCCTCATTGAAGACGATGGCCAAGGCTTCGATGTAGAGAAACTTGCAGGCGGCGAAGCCCCAGAGCGCGGGGCGGGCCTGCTAGGGATACGCGAAAGGGTGAGCTCTCTGGGGGGCAGTTTCAGCATCCAGTCTAGTCCGGGGCAGGGAACTCGGCTGACGATAGAAATACC
>CAYNWI010000273.1:2782-3978 GCA_964400825.1 uncultured Anaerolineae bacterium
CAGGTTTCGGATTGCGGAAGGCCCTAACAAAAAATAGGGCCTTTTTCTTTGAAAAATAAGCGTTTCGCCAATAGACGAGACGGATCAGATTGTGTATACTGAAGTAGGCGATATTGCGTCTGCTGATCGGCAAAGACAAGCAAGGGGGCAACGGTGCAGGTAATAAGGACCCTGATCGTTGATGACAACGCCGGCTTTCGACGGCGCGTCAAGGAATTCCTGGCCTCTGAGCCAGACATCGAGGTCATCGGAGAGGCAGCCGACGGTCGGGAAGCCATCCTCAAGGCCAGAGAGCTCCAGCCAGACCTGGTTCTCATGGACGTGAGGATGCCAGGGATAAACGGGCTAGAGGCCACTCGCCAGCTCAAGGACGAAATGCCAAAACTCAAAGTCATCATTCTGACCATTTACGACCTGCAGGAGTACAGGGAAGCAGCACTAGCCAGCGGCGCCAGTGGGTACGTGGTAAAGAAAAACCTGGTGCAGGAGCTGCTGCCGGCCATCCGGCGGGTGGCGCAAACCAGCCGGCCCGAGCAAGAGACTACCGATTAGTACTACAACGAGACTTTGTCATTCTGAGTCTTCCATGGCGCGGCGCGCCATCCGTAGGGGGCAGAAACGTTCCATATTTGAAAGTGAGGGAGGAGCCAACGATGAGCGAAAGAAATAGCACGCCAGACACCCTGGGTCTGGCAAAGATGCCGACCGGCATCGAAGGGTTTGACGAGATCACGGGCGGCGGGCTGCCGCGGAACCGGACGTCGCTGGTTATCGGTGGTCCCGGCACCGGCAAAACGGTCTTCGCCTTGCAGACGCTGGCCAATGGCGCGCGCCGATGGGGCGAGCCGGGCATCTTCATCGCCTTCGAGGAAAACTCGCGCCAGATCATCGCCAACGCGGCCAGCTTCGGCTGGGATCTGCCGACCCTGGAGAAGGAAGGGAGACTCTTCTTCCTGGATGCCCACCTGTCCGCCGACGACGTGCAAAGCGGCAAGTTTGACCTGGTCGGCCTGCTGGCCAGCCTCAAGGCAAAAGCCGATGAGATGGGAGCAAAGCGCATCGTGTTCGACTCTTTCGATGTGCTGCTGACACTCCTGAACGATCCCATCGCTGAGCGGCGGGAGATCTACCGTCTCCACGATTGGTTATCGCAAGATGGTCCAACGGGCATCGTCACCATCAGAACCGATGGGGGC
>CAYNWI010000274.1:0-3922 GCA_964400825.1 uncultured Anaerolineae bacterium
GAAGAAATCTCCGAAACCGCCTTGGCCGTGTGCCAGTGCATGATGGGGGGAGTGATGCACCACTGGACGACGGTCTCCATCTCTTCCGCAGGGACGTAACCCAGCACGAAAATCGGGGCCTCGATGCCCGCTTTGCGCACTACGACGCCCTCGTCAACGCGCGCCGCTGCGAAGCGGGTGGCTCCGTTCTCCAAGGCGGTTTTGGCGACCATGACGATCCCGTGACCGTAGGCGTTCCCTTTGATCACCGCCGCCAGCTCCGTCTTCTCTCCGATCCATTTTTTGACTTCACGGCAGTTGTGGGCGATGGCGTCCAAGTCAATTTCGACCCAGTTAGGTTTACCGTACACTTTGCTCCTCCTTGAATTGATATTGGAAGTTGGAGGTTGGAGATTGGAAGTTGGGATCATCCTCCCAGGTAGGCTGCCTTCACCTGGGGGTTAGTAGCCAAGTCCTCACACGGCCCCTCCAGCACAATGCTTCCCGTCTCCAGCACGTAAGCCCGCTGGGCGAACTGCAGCGCCATGCGAGCATTCTGCTCAACCAAGAGTATGGTCGTTCCCTCTTCATTGATTTCCCGCAGGACCCGGAAGAGGTCGCGCATCAGGAGAGGTGCCAGCCCCATGGAGGGTTCGTCCAGGAGCATTAGCTTGCCTCTGGACATCAAGGCTCTTCCCACGGCCAGCATTTGTTGCTCACCGCCGCTCAATGTATCTCCGAGCTGATTTTTTCTCTCCGCCAGGCGGGGAAAGAGAGCGAAAACCCTTTCGAAATCTTTTGCAATCCCTTCCTTATCCTGACGGTGGCCATACGTGGCCAGTCGAAGGTTTTCCATCACAGTGATATTGCCAAAAATATGCCTTCCTTCGGGGACCTGGGAGATGCCCAGTTCGTTCACCACAATGTGAGGGGGATAATCGAGGAGGTTTTTATCCATATAAAACATCTTGCTGCCAGGCTCGACAGGTATCACGCGCGATATGGCATGCAGAGTAGTGGTCTTCCCAGCGCCGTTTGCGCCTATAATCGCCACGATCTCTCCCTCGTCCACCTCAAATGATATCCCCTGTACTGCCTTAATATGTCCGTACGATACCCTTAAATCTTCTACTTTCAATAATGTCACATCATCACCTCCTCCCCCAAATACGCCTTTATCACCTTTGGATTGTTCCTTATCTCAGCAGGCGTCCCCTCCCCTATAAGGGCACCAAAATCTATTGCTAATACCTGCTCGCATATCCCCATCACCACTCTCATGCGATGCTCGATGAGAAATATCGTCAAATCAAACTTTTCCCTTATCTCCTCAATCAACTCCGTCATCGTCATCATCTCAGCGGGGCTCATCCCGGCTGTCGGCTCATCCAGAAGTAGCAATCTGGGCTTCAACGCCAGTGCCCTGACCATTTCCACCCGCCGTTGATCACCGTAAGAAAGGTTCTTAGTCAGTTGATGAGCATAACCACTTATGCCGAGAGTCTCTAAGAGCTCATAAGCCCTTTCCTCTATCTCCCTCTCCTTTTTCAGATAACGCTTCGTCCTGAAGAAGGCATCGCCCAGGCTGTAATTGGCTTGCGAATATTGAGCGACTTTGAGGTTGTTGAGAACGGTTAGATCGTTAAAGAGCCTCAGATTTTGGAAAGTTCTTCCTACGCCTCTTGAGGCTACCTCATGGGGAGGGAGGCCCACCAGGTTAGAACTGTTGAAGATTATCTCCCCTGTTGTAGGCTTATAAAGGCCGCAGATGAGGTTAAAGACGGTAGACTTCCCGGCCCCATTGGGTCCTATCAGGCCGACGATGCTCCCTTTCTCTATCCTCACCTCGAAATTATCTACCGCCTTTAATCCTCCAAAGAAGTGAGTCAAATCCCTAATCCGAAGCAGCGGCATAGCCTTTTACCTCCTCCTTGGGAAGCAAAAACTTGAACTCTCTGCCGCCCATGATCCCCTCCCGACGGAAGAGCATCAAGAAAATAAGGATCAATGGGATCACCACCCATTTCCACAACCTAAGGGGCCTTAAGGCCTCAGACAGGCCAGTGTAGGCAATAGCACCAAGGATTGATCCACTGATGCTTGACATTCCCCCCAGATAAACCATCACTAAGCACTCGACGGATTTCAAAATAGAGAAGGTGGAGGGGTTAATGTAGAGGAGGAGGTGAGCGAGGAGGCCACCGCCAATCCCGGCGAAAAAGGAAGAAATGCAGAATGCCATAATCTTGGAATGGCGGGTGTTCACCGTCATCAACTCGGCGGCGATTTCATCTTCCCGGACAGCCACTACTCCCCGGCCGTAACTGGAGAGAATAAAGTTGCGCATTGCCCATAGCGACACAACGGCACAGAGGAAAACCAATGGAACGCTGGTTAGTTTGGGTATACCTGTTATTCCCCGTGAGCCACCCAGGGCCTGTGTATTCTCGCAGGCACTCTTAACGATGTAATTTACCGCCAGGGTGATGATAGCCAGGTAGTCGCCCCTGATTTTGAAGGAGGGCACAGCCACCAGAAGCCCCACCAAGGCCGCCCCTAGCCCACCCATGAGTAAGGTCAAGGGGAATACTAAGTACGCAGCAGGGTTTTCGGCCCACGCTGCCACCTCAAGAGGATACAACCCGCTCGGGATCAGTGGGGTGCCCAAGACAAAATGCGGGATGACCCGCGTTGTAAACATGGTAGAAACATAGGCCCCGACAGCCATGAATCCTGCATGACCAACGGAGAATTCCCCCATGTAACCATTCACCAGGTTCAGACTTGCAGTCAGGATAATGTTGACCCCAATATACATCGCCACCGTTTGAAGATAGTCGCTGAAAAGGCCCAACCAGCTAGCGCCTGTCAGCACAATAAGGAGGCCAATAAGGCCTAAGGGTAGGTAGTATTTTTTCATAGGTCGCACCTCATAAAAGCCTGTCCTGCGAATAGGATTTAAACTTTTTGCCGTCTGGCTACACCGAATAGCCCTGTTGGTCTAATCATCAAAATGATCCACACGACGGCAAAGGATATCAAATCGCGAAGGCGAGAGGGAAAGATGGCTCCAGTGCCTATCTCAACCAATCCCAAAAGGAAGGCGCCGGCGACAGCCCCCCTTATAGACCCGATTCCTCCCAAAACAGCGGCGATGAAAGCTTTCCAGCCAATCATCATCCCCATCATCGGCTCTATGATGGGATAAGCGATGCTGAAGAGGGTGCCTCCTGCTGCGGCCAGCGCCGATCCAATAGCAAAGGTTAGGCTGATAATGCGGTTCACCGGAACGCCCATCAGAGGGACAGCGAATCGGTCATAGGCTATGGCTCTCATAGCCATTCCCTCTTCCGTTCTTCCCACCACGAAGTCTAAGATAATCATCAGCCCGATGGATACGCCAATGATGATCAGTTGGAGAATGGAGATGCGCACTCCATGTACCTCATAGATTTGCTCTGGGAGGAGGGGCGGCAGAGTTCTCCGCCAGGGGCCAAGCGAGGCCAGGGTGATGTACTCCAAGAACAATCCCACCCCCAGGGCTGTGATCACTACTGAGAGCTTGGGTGCGTTTCGCAGAGGCCGGTAAGCGATCCTCTCGATGCTCATTCCAAGCAAAGCGGTGCCGAGCATAGAGAGTAGCAGGGTGGGCACGAAGGGCAACTTCAGTAGTGTAGCAGCGAAGAAAGCGACGAAGGCGCCTATCATAAATACATCACCGTGGGCGAAGTTGACCATGAATAAGACACCATAGACCATGCTATAACCTAACGCGACCAGAGCATAGATGCTGCCCAACTGCACAGCATTCACCAATTGCTGAAGAATATAAGTCATAATATCTAATCTCCAATCTCTGGATTATTTTAAGGTGGGCCAAGGTCGAAAACCTTGGCCCACCTTAGGGTCCTTAGGGTAAAGAGGTTTACTGCATGAGCTCCTC
>CAYNWI010000275.1:0-3893 GCA_964400825.1 uncultured Anaerolineae bacterium
AATTAGACAACGCGCTTTTCTCCGACCATCTCCTCGGCCTTGAATCTCTCCAACTGGAAGGGGCTGAGGTCGAAGTCGGTCTGGCCGCTGGTGATGAGCTCGGCCAGTATCCGGCCCACGGCCGGCGACTGCATGAAGCCGTGCCCGCTGAAGCCCACAGCGCAGTAGAAGCCCTCCACGCCGCCGATGTCCCGGCCGATAATGGCGTTGTCGTCGGGGGTGATGGCGTAGAGACCGCCCCAGCCGCGCATAAAGTCCGCTCGATCCAGCACCGGCGCGCGATAAGCGGCCTTTTCCGCCACCTTGACCAGAAACGCCAGATCGAAGTTAGTGTTAAAACTGGGGGGCTCCTCCTGATCGGTCATGCCCATCAGGATGCTCGCCCCCTCTCGCCGAAAGTAGAAGCTGGGAGCGAAGTCAATGACCATGGGGATCTGCTTCGGCAGCTCGTCGAAGGGCGCGGTGACGAAGACCTGGCGACGATAGGGCCGCACCGGCAGCTCCAGGCCGGCCAGGCGTCCCACCTGCGCCGCCCATGGCCCGGCGACGTTGACCACCACCGGGGTCGCGATCTCTCCCGCGTTAGTCACCACCGCCCTCACCTCCCCCTCACTTACTTTTATGTCCAGAGCTTCGGTTTCTTCGCAGATCTTCACCCCCAGACGCCGCGCCTGCCTGGCGAAGCCCATGGTCACGCTGTAGGGATCGGCGTAGCCGTCGCGGGGACAGAAGGTGCCCCCCACCACGTCGTCCAGATAGAGATAGGGAGCCAGGTCGCGGATCTCCTGTGGCGACAGCAGGCGCACCGGCACGCCCGTCCGCTGCTGCACCGCCACGTTGGCCTGGAACTCGGCCCAGTCCCCAGGCTCGGTGGCCAGGAACAGGTAGCCATGCTGTCGGAAGTCAATCTCCGCCTCGAACTCCTCCGCAAAGCGTTCAAACGTCCGCAGACTCTCCAGGGCGATGCGGATGTTGGCTTCAAGGGAGAATTGCAGGCGGATGCCACCGGCTGACAGGCTCGTGGAGCCGGAAGCCAGTTGGTTTTTCTCCACCAGCACCACGTCCTGACAGCCCCGTTTGGCCAGGTGATAGGCGGTGCTGGTCCCCATGACCCCACCGCCGATGATGACTACATCTGCTTTTTCAATCATTCAGCGTAAACTCCCAGGCGCACCAGTACTCAGCGGGATGCGGATCGGGCGGGCAGGCGATGCAGCGGGTGTGGAAGCGGGGATCAATCGTTTTGGCGAAGCCGCCATATTCCATCAGGCCCACCGGTTTGCAGGGAAAGTCCGGCCGGCCATCCCGCTGGCGTGCCGCCTGCACCCGGCACTCATTCATGCGAAAGACGATGGTGCGCTCATCCACGTCGAGAATCTCCTGCACGTTCAGGTAAGCGTAGAGGCGGTACTGCAGAGCTTCTTTGAGAGCGGGAATCCCACCGCCAGGCTCAATCCCCAGGTGCCGCATGATACGCCTGGCCTCGATGACCGTGAATCTCTCCCAGGCCTTAGCGTCCAGCTCGATAGCCGTCTCCATATCGAAGGCACCTTCGGCAGCCAGAAACCAAAGCCCGTCGTGAGCCAGCCAATTCTTGGCCGCGTCCTCCAGCAGGCCGATCAGTTCTTCTTTGGATAGTTGAAGCAGCAGATCCCGGTTAGGCATAGAGTTCCTTCTTTCTTGTCTACTTGACCGTTCACAGAGGATAGAGTATAATTCAAGCGGTGCAGAGTATCAGATGACGTTTGTAGGGAGATTCAACTATGCAAGCGATAGATTACAAACAACGGCTACTAACCGAAATTGATGATCTTCCCCCAGATGAATTGGAGAGGATCTACAAGGTGGTGGTTTTCATCCGCGATGAGTTCATTGACATGTCGGGCGAAGAACGCTATTACACCGAATCGTGGATAAAAGCAGAACGCGAAGCCACGGAAGCCTACAAGCAAGGCGGGCTAAAACGCTTCAAGTCGGTACGGGAGATGGCTGACTACATTGAGGCTGGCACCGAAGAAGAAGCGGAGTAGCTAATGGACATCATCCCCTCGTCTCGGTTCTTGAAGAACATTGCCCACTATAACAGGAAGGTCCGAAAACGTGTGTACGACAAGTTGGATTTGTTCTTGCAAAACAAGTATCACCCTTCTCTGCGGTATAAGACTGTGCAAGCCCTCAAGCACGAGGATCCACCGGTCAAGGAGATCTCCATTACCATGAAGATTCGAGTGACCCTCCAGGAGTTTGAGGATCACATCTACCTGCGCAACATCGGTGGGCATGAGATTTTGCCCTGAGTCCAACGAATGCCCCACATCACGCTGGCTGAAAGCACGCCAGCGTTTTTGTTTTTCAGTCCTTGAGGCGGTACTCTCGTATTCGCCCGTCTTTCCAGAGCAGCAGGTCGGCGCAGAGGGGATGATCGCGCTTGGCCGCGTCACGGCGCACCTGACGGGCGATGGCGGCCACGTGGGCCGGGTCGCGGTCGCTGAAGGCGATCAGGAAATCGCGATTGGGGATGCCGATCAGCATCCGGCCGGGGATGCGCTCGGCCCAGGTGGCCATCAGATCTGGCAGCAGAACGCGGGTGGCCGCGTAGCCGTCGCGCGTATCGCACACCACCATGGTCTTGTCGTATAGCCCGTGCGTGTGATAGACGTCGCTCGTGGTGCGCAGGCGCAGGTTCTCCAACGCGTATTCGTGGATCATGTCGAAGGTGGTCTCCGGCCCAGCCATCATTTGGGCCAGAATGTTCTCGTTCACGTAAGCGCGGTGGTGGGGGAAATCAAACACATAGGTGATGATCAAGCCGGCCACGAACGGGCGGTGCACCGGTGGGGGGGCATCTTTCCGCTGTACATACTCCAGCAACTCAGGCCGGTTGAGCAGCGGCAACAGCGCTTCGGCGGCCTCTTTCTCGGTCGGCGGCGGAGGGGGTGGGGGCACGCTACGGAGGGCGCTCAGGTGCGCCTCCACAATATCATCCAGGCGGTGAGGAGAGCTCAGGTAGGCCTGGTAGACCGTGTCCAGCTTGCAGCGCATGGGCTCGTCGTGCACCACGATGTGCAGCACGCCCGCCTCGCGTTTGACCACCTCGTAGCCAGCCTGCTGCGTGGCCGCCTCCATGTGAGCGGTGAAGGCTTCCAGGTCAAGTAGCTCACTCTTTCGGCGTCGTTTTCGTTTGGCCATGATGTTTCCTCGGATTCCGATGCGGCTCTCTCAGCGCACCTTATACACGTTCAGCCCCACTTTTACGTCAGAATGAGGCTCAGGCAGTGGCTGGTTGCCTTTGGTGGAGGCGATGATGACGCTCTTGCCCGACGCGCTTGGCCCGGCCGTCTTGCTCAAGTCCACCTTGATGGTGAGGATGTTGTCCTCGATCTTCATTTCGATGTTGACCATTGGAGTGTTCTCCTCTCTGGGATTATGGATATTGGCCACCGCCTACAACTTTCCCTTGTAGGTGGACGACCAGCCAAACAACTTGCGCAGGCGCTGCGACGGGCTAAACTTGAAGACCCAGCTATCCCGTTCCGGCCTCACATAGAAGGTGCCGAAGTTGCGTAGAGAAACGCACTCCCCCTGCTTCAGCGCCTCATAGATTTCCTCCAGCGTGGCATCCACCATCTCTTCAACGGTGTCTGTGCCTTTGGGCACTCGTTCTGAGACGCGGCATACCAGTTCCTTCTTGTCAATTCTCATAGCTACTCCTTGGAAGAGACTGGCCACCACTATCCACCTTGAACAGTAGCCCACATTGAGGATGCCTCTTCTGCCCGCTGACGCAGGAACTGTACCAGCGCTGCCTCCTGTTCCTTGGGCTGCTGAAGCGGGAAGTAGTATACCCACATCGTCTTGTCGCCGATGTGAAACGGTTGCGGTGGTTTGGGCTC
>CAYNWI010000276.1:0-3856 GCA_964400825.1 uncultured Anaerolineae bacterium
AGCCGCAGTCTACGGGGAAAGCGTATGCAAAACGGCATCTGGGAAGGTGGCCTCTGGAGAAACGGCTGAGAAGAAAGTACTGGTAGATTCCACTATTGAGAAGGTCACATTTTCGCTGTTCTGGTCAGGTAGCGATCTTGATCTTACCCTTGTGCAACCCGATGAAAAAGTCATAGACCCATCAGTAGCTGAGACTGATCCAAATATCTCTTTTGTCTCAGGCGCAACGTATGAATTTTACAAAGTTACTGCCCCTCTATATGGGGAATGGACAGTGAGGGTTTTCGGGAGCTCAACGCCTTTTGAAGGAGAAGAATATGATATTTCCATCTCAGCGATGGACACAATAGTATTCTCTGCTGAATCGGACAAGACTAAATACTACCCTGGCACTCCTATCAGGATCACGGCAAGCATTATAGATGACGCCGGGATAGACATGCCAGAGCATTGGTACATACTAGGTGCTGACATAGAAGTTACTGTTGAAGATCCTGCCCAAAATGTCTATTTCTTTGATCTTTATGATGACGGACTTCATGAGGACGGCAAGGTTAATGATGGGATATACGCCAATACCTTCACTAGTACTTCTCTTTTGGGAAGCTATAACTTCAGTGTTAAAGCTTCTGGTCTCAATAATAGAGATAGGCAGCCCTTTACAAGAGAGTTTGCACTCTCCACTGTTGTAACAACTTCTCCTGTAAGAAGGGTCTACCTGCCTTTGATCCTGAAGAACTACCCACCAGATACTACTCCTCCAGCAGCAGTAACCAATCTTGCTACAGGCAACCCAACAGTTGATTCCATAACCTTAAATTGGACTGCTCCAGGTGATGATGGTAACATTGGTACTGCTTCACAATATGACATTAGATGGTCAACCTCGCCAATTACAGATGCAAATTGGCCTGCGGCTGCTAAGTGTGTAGGGGAACCTGCTCCTCAGCCGGCAGGGAGCAGAGAGACTTTCACTGTTCATGGTCTAACTCCCAACACTACTTATTACTTTGCCCTGAAGACCGCCGATGGGGTGCCTAATTGGTCAGGTCTTTCCAATGTCGCCTCAGGAGCAACCCAGCGTCCTTCCGATCAACTCATCATCAACTGCGGTTTTGAGACGGACGAAGGCTGGGTGTTTGGCGAGTCCCCGCGCCCGGCCGCTTACACCACAGAGGACGCACACTGGGGTGCTCGCTCTGTGCGTTTGGGGATCAAGCCTCCCACCACTGATGCCTATAGCTGGTCTTCGGTGCGCCAACGTATTACCATCCCCGCCAATGCTGCGAGTGCTGCCCTTTCCTTCTGGTACAAGCCCTTCACCGAGTGCACCTGCCGAAATAACTGGCAACAGTTCGATTGGAGTGACTACAGCGTGGATCAGCCTGGTCGGATTCCGCCCGACAGGAACCCGCGCACTTGGGCTTCGTGTGACTGGCAGCAGGCCCTTATCCTTGCCGACGATTTCCCAAACCCCGCCATACTGGCTACAGTGATGAATACCAATTCTAACAGCGGCGTGTGGACTCACCAAACCTTCGACCTCACGCCTTTCGCCGGGCAGACGGTGTGGGTTTACTTCACTGGGGGGCTCGCTGGGGTGGGTCATAGGAGAACTTGGATGTATCTGGACGATGCTTCGGTAGGGGTATGCCATTGAGCAACACCAACGCCGACGGGGGAAGCAGCCGAGCTGGACAAACCCAGCTCGGCTATTTTCTTGCCCCCAAACTCTAACAAAACTCTAACACTCCTCTAGCGTTATTCTAACACAACTGTGGTAGAATATAGACAAATCATCAAGGAAAGGAGCGGCAAGCATGAAGACGGTTTGTGCCAATTGCGGCATTGAGTTCGACTGGCAGCCGACTATCGTGGATGGGGTGGCCTATTGCTGCATCGGCTGCAGCCAGGGCGGGCCGTGTACCTGCGACTACGACAACTTGCCGCAGCCAGATGATCGCACGGCTCTCGCGTCCATTCCCCAGGATGATAACAAAAACGAGGAGTATAAAATATGAGCAAGATTGTTGGTATTGATCTAGGAACGACGAACTCTGTTATCGCTGTGCTGGAAGGCGGCGACGCGACGGTTATTCCCACCGCTGAGGGCGGACGGCTTTGCCCCTCGGTGGTGGCTTTCACCAAGACGGGCGAGCGCCTGGTGGGCCAGGTGGCCAAGCGCCAGGCCACCGTGAACCCCGACAACACGGTTTTCTCCATCAAGCGTCTGATGGGGCGGCGCTACGACGACCCAGAGGTGGAGAAAGCCAGGAAGATTCTGCCCTACAAGATCGTGGAAGGGCCAGCGGGCGACGCGCGCGTTCACATTCCGGTCACGAGCAAGACCTATACCCCCCAGGAGATCTCGGCCATGATCCTCCAGAAGCTGAAGAGGGATGCTGAGGGCTACCTGGGCGAGCCGGTCAAGCAGGCAGTGATCACGGTGCCGGCCTACTTCAACGACTCCCAGCGCCAGGCCACCAAGGACGCGGGCAAGATCGCCGGTCTGGAGGTGCTGCGCATCGTCAACGAGCCTACCGCCTCGTCCCTGGCCTACGGGCTGGACAAGAAGGAGCTGGAGACCATCCTGGTCTTCGACCTGGGCGGCGGCACTTTCGACGTCTCCGTCCTGGAGGTGGGCGAAGGGGTGGTGGAGGTCAAGTCCACCAGCGGCGACACTTTCCTGGGCGGCGACGACTGGGATCAGCGAGTAGCGGATTACATCGCCGACGAGTTCAAGAAGGATCAGGGCATTGATCTGCGCCAGGATCGCCAGGCCCTGCAGCGGCTGAGGGAGGCGGCGGAGAAGGCCAAGGTCGAGCTTTCCACGGTGACGGAGACGGAGATCAACCTGCCTTTCATCACCGCCGACGCCTCTGGCCCCAAGCACCTCCAGATGAAGCTGACCCGGGCCAAGCTGGAACAGCTCACCGATGACCTGGTGCAGCGCTGTCGTGGTCCGTTCGAGCAAGCTGTATCTGATGCTGGTCTAACAGCCAGTGACATCAAAGAGGTCGTGTTGGTGGGCGGCGCTACCCGCATGCCCATGATTCAGGACCTGGTGAAGGAGCTCACGGGCGGCAAGGAGCCCCACAAGGGGGTCAATCCCGACGAGGTAGTGGCTGTGGGAGCCGGTTTGCAGGCGGGCGTGCTGGGCGGCGAGGTCAAGGACGTATTGCTGCTGGACGTGACGCCACTGACGCTGGGTCTGGAGACTCTGGGCGGCGTGAGGACGGCTCTCATCGAGCGCAACACCACCATCCCCGTGCGGAAGAGTGAGATCTTCTCTACCGCTGAGGATGGCCAAACGGCGGTGGACATCCACGTGCTGCAAGGCGAGCGGTCTATGGCTGCTGACAACATCACCCTGGGCCGCTTCCGGCTGGAGGGCATCCCGCCTGCGCCGCGCGGCATCCCACAGGTCGAAGTGACCTTCGACATTGATGCCAACGGCATCCTGAACGTCACCGCGCAGGACAAGGCCACGGGCAGGGAACAGAAGATAGCTATCACTGCCTCCACCAACCTTTCGAAGAACGATGTGGAGCGCATGGTAGGGGAGGCCCACAAGCACGAGGCCGAGGACCAGCGGCAACGCGAATTGGCCGATACCCGCAACCAGGCCGATAGCCTGGCCTACCAGATGGAGAAGACCCTGCGAGAGCTTGGCGACAAGGTCTCAGACACCGACCGCCGGGCCATCGAGAGCAAGATCGGGGAACTGCGCCAGGCCATGCAGAGCGACGACATAGCCCGCATCCGCCGGGTCACGGAGGAGCTGAAGCAAGCCAGCTACGCTATGTCCCAGCAGATGTACGGTCAGCCCCAGGCTGGGTATCAGCCAGGAGGCGGT
>CAYNWI010000277.1:0-2191 GCA_964400825.1 uncultured Anaerolineae bacterium
GAGACGTGGTTTCAAGACTCCCGTGTGGGCCATTTTGCTGCCCCTCTCTGGTCCATCTACGACAAGAACACCTTGTTGATCTCCACGGCCAACGCAGGGGATGCCGCATTTTCGGCGGCTGTAGCTCAGTGGCTAGAAGATGGGAAGGGAGTCTATTTCGTAAGCCAGTCGGATTCCCCTCCCCTCTCCCTCGAAGGATACGAGCTGCTGCCTGTAGCCGAAGAAAGGTGGCTTTACTCGACTATCACAGCCAGATTGGTTTTTCCTCCTGAGATCAAGGAGTTTGAGATACCGTTTTACATCTATCAAATAGCGGAAGGAGAATTTCTATGACCAGGCTGACTATCAGGCGGATCACCGCCATACTTACCAGGTTGCTGTACCTAATAGTGGCCTCTGTCCTTCTGGTGGCCCTTCTGACCACCCTTGAGCGCGGGCTCCCGCCTGCTCTTAGTAGCGGGCTGGCTCCCTCATTCCACCAGGCCAACGACCTTCACTACACTGACGAGGGCACCTGGACAACCTACAACACGTCCGATGGATTGGCATCTGATTCCGTCCTGTCCATCGCCATAGACGCAGAGGGGAACAAGTGGTTCGGTACTAATGGGGGGGTCAGCGTCTTCGACGGGGAGAACTGGACCACCTACAATATGTCAAACTCTGATCTGGTGTTCAACCGCGTCAACGCCATCGCCATAGACCAGGAGGGCAACAAGTGGTTCGGCACCTATAAGTGGGTGAGCAAGCTCGATGACGGCGGCACCCCCCACGACAAGAACGATGATACCTGGACCCCCTACGATTCCTCGAATGGACTGCCATTCCAAAATATCTCTGCCGTTGCCGTAGACCAGGCGGGAAACATTTGGTTCGGCACTTGGTTGGAGGCTCCGAGCGATGAGGACGGGTACGGGGTGTGCAAATTCTATGAAGAGCAGTGTACGAACTACCTGGGGAATAGCGCCATCAACGCCATCTCCGTAGACAACTCCGGCAACGTATGGGTTGGCACCGATTGGGATGGGGTCTACAAGTTCAATGGCGCTTCCTGGACGAACTATCGTGAAGGCTCAGGATTGGCTAGTAACTACGTCCGATCCATCGCTATAGACAATGCCGATGAGAAGTGGTTCGGAGGGTGTATTTATGCACAGGTGCATTGTCCCCACGTCGTATGCGACGCTGCTGTGGCGAGCCGATTCGATGGCGGCTGGGCAACCCGTATGCTTCCTGCAGGCTTTGAGGTTAGTGCTATCGCCATAGACTGTGAAGGGAACGAGTGGTACGGCACTAAGAGCGAAGGGATCTACAAGTTCAATGGTGCTACCTGGACGAACTACAAGATTTGGGACGTAACACACACTTTCATAGCACCAATCGAGGCCATCGCCGTAGACAACGAGTGCAACATTTGGTTCGGCACCTACGGTGGCGGGGTAAGCAAGTACACCTTTTCCACCCCCCCGGTCACGTCCACTCCAACGGCAACGCCGACAGATACACCCACACCCACGGCCACAGCGACGGCAACACCAACGGATACACCCACACCCACGGCCACAGGCACACCGGGACCAACTCCCACGCCGACCCAGACTGGCACGCCGACACCAACCGGCACGACAACCTCGACACCCACAAACACTCCCACGGCTACTCCAAGCGGCACACCCACCGCCACGCCTAGCGCTACGGCTACTCCAACCGCTACGGCTACTCCAAAGCCGGGGGAACCTTGGATCTTCTTGCCCTACGTTATGAAGCATGGATTGCCCGTGCCCACACCTACTTGGACGCCGACGAGAACACCCACGCCTACAAGGCAGCCCTGTGGCTGGGACGACCCGGATGACGAGGAGCCCGGCAACGACTTTTGGAAAAGCCTCGATGTTCCCTACGGGTCAGGACTCTTCATAGATCGGACCTTTTGGTCCCTCACCCAACCGGCAGGCCAAAAAGGCAAGGACGACGACTGGTTCCAGTGGGAGGTAGACTGGACTGGCACTCACTGGTTATGGACACAGGATCTAGACCCCGATAGCCTCAGCATCTGGCTATTGGTCTGTCGAGCCACCGGAGACCCAAACTACCCACTGGCATGTGAGGGGGGGCAGTCCTACGGGCCAGAGGAACTCGGGGTTGAGCTGGTACAAGGTCAAACGTACTACGTTCTGGTCAGCAACCTCAC
>CAYNWI010000277.1:2291-3840 GCA_964400825.1 uncultured Anaerolineae bacterium
AATTCCCAGAGAATCATCTTAGCGGTACTGATTTCAATCACCTTCGCCTACTCGTTTTTTAACTTCTTCTTCAATCTGGAGGCGGAGAGCTTCTACTATGACGAAGTGGTCTATTCCCTGGCCGGGTCGGAATATCTGCAAGGGGATTTCATCAGGAACTGGGAGCACCCTTTCCTGGGGAAGTATCTCATGGGGTTTTCTCTGCACCTGTTGGGCAAATCGGACTTCAGCGCGCGATTGCCCTCGGCCCTGTTTGGTTTCCTCACGGGGATCGTCATATATTTCTTCGCCAGGGAGGTCGCCAACCCCTGGTGTGGCCTGGTGGCGGTCTGTCTCTGGTCTACCTCCCCCATTGTGCTCTGGGTCTCCAGACGGGCGATTCTGGACGCGCCCTTCGTCTTCTTCTTCACCCTGAGTTGGTACCTGTTTTGGCGATTCTTCCAAACCAAGAGCACAGGCCATGCCCTGCTGGGCGGTATCACGCTGGGACTGGCTGTGGCTACCAAGCTCGTTGGAGTGATCCTGGTTCCCATCCTGTTCTTGTACCTGGTGTTCCCAGGTGTCAGAGACAGGCGATCCTCCAGTTTCGCTCGGCCTGGATTGCCAGATCCAGGCCGCGAGCGGGGATTTGGCACTTGTCCTGAGCCCTGTCGAAGGAATCCCCTCAGAGCAATGTTGGATCCACTGAGGCCGGCGGTTTTAATCAAGTTAGGTTTGGCCCTGTCCATCGCCTCGTTGATTTTTCTCTTGATTTACGCGCCCGTCCTCGATCGTCTGGGCCCCATCTTTCGAGTCATGAACGAGCACTGGAAGTGGGAACAAAGCGCCGGACATCGAGAAGTGGTGAACAATGTAATCTACGATAAACAGCCGTGGTGGACGTATCTTTATTGGTACTGGCGAGGCTATCCTCCCTACTTACTGAACTACACCCCCGGCGTGCTCGCCCTGCTGGCGCTGGCCCTGGGCTTCGCCCTCCTGCGCGGAGATGACATTGACGTGTTCCTCCTCCTCTCGTTCCTCCTGCCCTTCTGTTATCTGGCCTTTTATCTGAGCTTCAAGATGTTCAGATACGCAGACATTTTAGAGCCTCCTCTGGTGATGTTGGCAGCTTCGTTTGTATCTGCAGCCAGCTCGTTTTTTGCCAGGTGGAAGAAGAGAAGTTATGCCTACAGGGTAGCGATCATTCCCCTCGCCGCTGTGCTCATCCTGGCCATGATCCACAGCACCTGGGACATCCAGGCTCAGGAGGAAAATAGATACAAGGCCGCCGCCCATTACCTCTTGCCTGGAATCAAAGAGGAGGAGATCGTCTTTGTTTGGGGATATACCAACGTGATGAGCTGGTATATGGGCGAGAATAATGAGATAGTGGGAGGCTTTAATTCGAGTGGCTTCAACGGGGATTACACGGAGGCGGATTACATTGTGGTAGACCCGCTGATGGTGTCGAAATGGCCGGACGATCCGTTGGTAGCCTATCTGGAGGATAGCGAGGCGGCATACACCGAGGACGCTGTGGGAGGCTTTAGCTTGTACACCAGGCGTC
>CAYNWI010000278.1:0-1077 GCA_964400825.1 uncultured Anaerolineae bacterium
TATGTGCCGCCTGCTCTCAATGCTCAACCATCGCTAGCAGGCTGAGCAGTTACAATTTTTGTCTCATGTCAAGTGTGATATCGGTGGGGTTTGTGCAGCGATTCCGAGGGGCCAAGTGCCAGGAGTAGGGATGTCAGCGAGGCCTGACTCCAGGGATGGAGACGAGGAGGAGAATGGCTGGGGTTTAATAGCTCAGGGGGACAAATTGGGGGCTGCAAAGTGCGCGGCGGATGGTGGCCGGGTGTGCAGCGGTTCGGCGCCAGAGGCTGGGAAGGACGGACTGTACTGTTTCTACCCCCTTAAGAGGAGAAGAAACGCAGAGGCTCATCCGCGAGCGCATCGAAGAAGCTATCAGTGAGCAAGCTCGATGGAGTATTCGTAGCTGGCCAGCTCGGTGGTGACAGGAGCCAGACCCGAGACGACCAGCACGGCTCGTTGTACCCCTTCTCCCAAATCCTCTATCACTAAGCGGCCGGTCTGAGCCTCGTCCAACTCCATGCGCTGCACCCTCACATCTGGGCCGAGGACGATGATCTGCACCAGAAACCGCTGAGGCAGGATGTTGTTTGTGCGGATGAATCCCTCGGCTATCCACTGTTCGTCGCCTCCTGTACTGAGCTCAGTCGAAGTATCAGCGTCGTCGGAATAGCCCAGTTCGGGAATGGCGATGTCGTCCACGCAGAGGCCAACCTGGTTCACGGCACCGTCGGTGACGTATTCGAATCGCAGCAGAATCTCCCGGCCGACGTAGGGAGTTAGATTAATCTCTTCCTCGACCCAGTCAGGGCCCTCGTCGGCGTCATTCTGCGATTGCCTCGTGTAGGCCTGACCGAAGCTGTTGCCGTTGGGATTGGAGTCGGTGGTATGCTGGCCTGTCAGGATATCCCAGGTCTGGCCGCCATCGGTCGAAACCTCAATGTAGGCGTAGTCCCAGTCCTCCTCAATGTCATACCAGAGCCAGGCTCTCAGGGTGGCTTGCGACAGCCCCGTCAGGTCAAAGGCCCGCGTCAGGGTCATGTCGCTGTTGTCGCCGCGATTGGACCACCAGAGATGCTCTCCGCTGTGAGGATCGTTGGG
>CAYNWI010000278.1:1177-3838 GCA_964400825.1 uncultured Anaerolineae bacterium
CCCTGCTCGGCGAGAATGGCCTCGAAGCCTGCTGTGCCATTGGCCTGCTGCGAGACCACCCTGCGCACGGCCTGATCGCCGAAGCGCTCCAGGAAATAGGCTGCGAAAAGGAAACTGGCTCCGTAGTTAGCCGACGTCTGGCCAGGGCTGCTAGGCCAAGACGTGAGCTGCGTATCGGGGGTGCGGCTGAAAGCATGATCAATTCCTCTCACGGCATAGCCGTTGAGATAAGAAGCCAACTCCGAGAAGCCCTCGTTCACCCAGGTATCCTCATCGCGATCAACCGCCCAGTGGATCATGTGCTGGAACTCGTGGGCCAGGACGCTCTCGTACGAATCTGTGCCCGGCTGCAATCTGTCCGCGTTGACGTAGAACATCTCTCGCTCATTAGAGTAGGGGTTAGCCAGCCTGGAGTACTCATCGGTGTCCAGGTAGTATCCATTTACCGAGGACCCCAGTCCACTGGTCTGGAGTACGTGAATGTGGGGGTCATTATCTACTCCCGGCGTCCACTCGCTTCCGAAGAACTGGCGGTCGGTGGGATAGATGTGGCTTTCGAACCGCTCGGCCGATCTTTTCAGGGCCTCTTGATCGAAACTGGAACCTTCCTCCACCCACAGGTAGAGGTGAGGCGTCACGTAGCTAAGGGTGGCCGTGACAGTATAGTTAGTTGTAGTATCTACGTTTGTCACCCAAAAGACGTCTTTATCGCCCACGGCATAGTGAGGTGGAGTGTCGTTTACCACCAGGGGGATGGGCTGATCCAACTTCTTCAGGCGAGCGGCGAGCGCCACCAGGTCCCGTTGCGGGATTGAGGTTTCAGCCAAAAGCTGTTCAATGGAGCGCACGGCTGGGGTCACAGGCGCGGGCGTGGGAGTGACGACAGACACGGGACTGGGGGTGAGCGTGGGGATGACCACGGGCGCGGGCGTGGGCGTAGAGGTGGTCAGGAACTCATCTAGCTGGGGCGCGAGCAGCACTACCGTCCCCAAGAGTAGCAGGTTCAGGCAGCAACAGAGAGAGAGCACGATGGCGACTACGAGGGGGATGATCGAGCGGTTGTCCACGACAGCTTTCCTTACTACTCGAGCGAATCCAAAATCTGCTGGGCTATTCCGTCGCGATTTACCAAGGTGACCTCGATGATAGTCACCTGGGGCAGAGCCTTGACGCTATCGGCCCAGGGGTGAGATGCCAGGGTGATGGTCCCCAGGACGGGCTTATCGCTGTGGATGGCTTCCCAAACCGCCTCCCTGAAGGCCTGTGAGAAAAGCTCCATCTTGCCGATCTCGTCAATGACCACGTAGTCCTGTTGGGCGATGGCCTGTCGGATGGCCACCACGCCGATATCCTCCAGGTCAGCCAGGTTAACCCCATATTTACTAACCCGCATCCGGCTCTTGATGCCCACGTGAGCCAGGATGCCCTCCCGGCCGTCCAGGGTCACGATTTTGAACCCTTGCCGCCGGCCTCGCTCCCTCATCTCCTCGGTATAGAAGCCGCCTGCCTGGCTGGGCAGCCTCCTCACCACGTCCTTGATGATGGTCGTTTTGCCCACCCGAGGCCGGCCCGTCAACAGAATAGTCTTGCCCATGATGGGGTCAGTATACCACAGATTGACGACATTGCAAACTGCGGCCCTCACAATTTGAGCTTTTGACAGGGTATGATATAATATGGGGCGAGGAAAATCGTTTCACGTGAAACATTCGGAGGACTATGGCAGAGATCTGCGATTACGAAGGCAGTTCATATCGCACCGACTTTTGGGAGGGGCAAGGGCGGGAATACGAGGACGTGGCGGAACGAATAGCCCTCCGCAAGCTCCTGCCCCCTGCTGGTGCTCGTCTGATGGAGATCGGGGCAGGCTTCGGCCGCCTGGTGGATCTATACCACGGCTACCAGCAAGTCGTGTTGCTGGATTACTCCAAATCCATGCTGCGCCAGGCCCAGGATCACTTAGGGCGAGGGGGGAAGTACATTTACGTTGCTGCCGACCTGTACGGTATGCCCTTCGTTGATTCCGTCTTCGACACCACCGTGACGGTGCGGGTGCTGCACCACGTCCAGAACATCCCCGCCGCCTTCCAGGAGATCCAGCGGGTGTTGAAGCCAGGAGGAGTCTACGTGTTGGAGTACGCCAACAAACGCCACCTCAAGGCCGTGCTGCGGTACCTGCTGGGCCGCCAGAGCTGGAGCCCCTTTGCCCCTGAGCCCTGCGAGTTCGTCGAGCTCAACTACGACTTCCATCCGGCCTGGATGAACGCTCGCCTGAGGGAAACTGGTTTCGCCATCGAGCGGGAGCTGGCCGTATCCTCCTTCCGCCTTCCCCTCCTCAAGCGGCTCATCTCCCCCCGCCGCCTGGCCGCTTTGGATGGGCTGCTGCAAGGGCCCACAGCCTCGTGGAAGCTTGCCCCCAGCGTCTTCGTTCAGGCCAGGGCGGAAAAGGAGGACGCTCAAGCCGAAGTCCGAGGCTTCTTCCGCTGCCCAAGCTGTTACGGAACCGACCTGATCGGGACAGAGGGGTTATTGACCTGTCGGAGGTGTGGCCGAGGGTGGGCCATAGACGACGGCATCTACGACTTCAAACAGCCCGTGGCCCCCTGACGTGCATTTCACTTTTGGGGCAGAATGTGCGATAATAGCGAGAGCAAATTGTGC
>CAYNWI010000279.1:0-3834 GCA_964400825.1 uncultured Anaerolineae bacterium
CGGCTCTGGGCGAAGAGCCCCAGGCCCACTGCCGCCAGGGTCAGTACCAGGTTAGTGATTTTGCGTCGTTTTTGCATGGTTGGCTATTGGGTATTGGCTATTAGGTATTGGAGGCCCGTGATTCCGTTGCTCTTAGCTCGGCAGGTTATGCGTCACCCAATCCCGCTCTTCCAGCAGGTGGGTCAGTTCCCTGGTAGTCATCCCCAACGCCTCGGCCAGATGTCCGAAGGAACATTCAGCACGACGGTAACGGGCGTACAGCTCTCGCAATTGAGCTTCAAACCCCAAGGCGATCAACTCCTGCACCGCTTGCTCTAGGCTGATCTGCCTGATCTGTGCCCAATGTTCCACCAAACGGTCCATTGGCGGGGTTAGTTCAATCATTATTGTCTTCACTCGAGAACAACCCGAACAAGTTCGGGACTCCGGGCAATTGGATCACCTCACCGGTGCGAACTTCATCACTCGATGATTGGCCGAATCAGTCACGTAGACGTTGCCTTCCCCATCAACGGCGACGCCCGTCGGCAGGGCGAAGGTTTTGTTGTCGAAGCCGTACTCGCCGAAGGTGGCCACGAATTCGCCATCCTGGTCGAAGACGAGCACCCGATAGCCCTCCGGGTCGGTGACGTAGACGCGATCCCCAGCAGCGGCCAGGTAGGGCTTGTTGACCACCGACTGGCCGTACCAGCCATTGATCGGCCACTTGGCGACGAACCTTGCTCCCTCCCCCCCCGCAGTCGGGGGGGGCAGGAGGGGGGCGTCAAATTTCTGCACCCGCTGGTTCCAGGTGTCGGCCAGGTAGACGCTGCTCGCCTCGTCAATGGAGATGCCCACGGGCTCGTCCATGAGGCCGTCCTCCACCCCGAAGCCGCCCCATTGCGTGAGGAACTGGCCATCGGGATCAAACACTTGCACCCGCTTGTTCCCGGTGTCGGTGACGTAGACGTTGCCCGCCGCGTCAACAGCGATGTCACGCGGCCCCCAGAAGAAGCCCTCTTCACCCACCGCAGCACCGCCGGTGGCTCTGTAGCCGCCCCACTGCAAGAGGAAATTGCCCTCAGCATCGAATTTCTGCACGCGATGGTTCCAGGTATCGGCCACGTAGACGTTTCCTTTGCCATCCACAGCAACGCCCCAGGGTTCCTTGAATTGACCTGGGCCATCCCCCTCGTTGCCCCACTGGGTGAGGAACTTGCCAGTCGAGTCGAACTTCTGGATGCGATGGTTGCCGCTATCGGCGACGTACACGTTGCCCGCCTCGTCCACTGCGATGCCTCGCGGGTCCTGAAGCTGGCCGTTGCCTTTGCCCTGGCTGCCCCAGATCAGCGCGGCCGTCAGCTCACGCTTGCCCTTCTCGTAAGGATCCTCCACCAGTTCTATCGGCGCCGGACCAACGCCGTAATCCCAAAGCTGGTTGACCACATCCTTGCGCACGCAGAAGTAGAACGGGTCTCTGTGATACCAGTCGTCAGTAGAGCGGGGGTACTTGCGATAGAAGAAGATGTTCCACCACTCACGCCGCTGGGCAGGGTCTCGCAAGATAGCCAGGAGCTTGCTCGGGGTCCAGTTCTTGTACTCCTCCATGGGCCACCAAATCAGCCGCCGCTCGAACCAATAGTAGTCGTCGCCCAGGAAGGGCCTGACCTTGGAGTCATTGGGCGGACCGACGAGGACTATCGGCGCGTCCAGAGCCTGTTTTGAGGGCTGAGAACCATAGTAGGCCGTGTTGGGATAATCCTGCAAGTACCATTCAAAGGGCCAGGTGGACTCGTTATCGTAGGCCACTTTGATGTTCTTATCGCCCACCGTGCGCCGCGAGATGTCCTCGATCTCTCTCATGGTCAGCGTAATATCAGGAGTGCCGTGAGCGTAGACGATGAACTCCTTGGCCGTATCGTAGTTGATGTAGCTGGCCATCCAACTGAAGCGGACGGTCAGCAGGCAGAGGAGCACAAAGACCGTGACGAAGACCACCTGCAGGCTGCGCCTCGTCCCCAGGCCCCGCCAATAGCGCACCACGCCAAAGACAAGGATCGCGCCCACCACCAGAGCCGCCAGCCATTGCAGCGTCGCGCTCAGTTCGGTAAGCGACCTCCCTTGGAAAGGAGCCGTCGTTACCAGAGCCGAACCGGCGAAGAGGGTGAGGGTCAGCAGAAGAGCCAGGATCGGGCCACCGTCCCGCCAGAGCCCTCGCCAATCAATCCGCTCGAACACCTGGCCGACAAAGCGCCCAGTCATGACCATCATCGGCAAGACAACGTGCACGATCAACCAGGGCATTCTCTCAGCAGCCCAACTGTAGATAACCACGGTGGTAATCAACCAGTAAATCAGAAAAGGAACAACGGGAGCCTTTGGGATTTCGGATTTCGGATTGCGGATTGCGGATCCTATTCCGACTGCGCCGAAGATCAGGGGCACGAACTCGTAGAAGGGCAGGAGGACGAAGTAGTAGAACCAGGGTTGGCTGCCGCGATGGACACCTTGCTGGGCCAACCAATAGCCTAGGGAGCCACCCAAACCCGTGGCGAAGCCCTGGCCGTTGGTGAAGAAGGTGGTGTACATGGTTACATAGATGCCGTAGAAAAGCCCCGCACAGATCAGCCAGCGCTTCCAGTCCCACCAGATGCCAACAAGGGCCCCGATGGCTAGCAGGACAAGAAAGGTGACGACGGAGCGCACAATCCCTGCCTGGCTGTAGTCCAGGGGATTGAAGCCCAGGAATTTAACAGGGAAGGCGGTGAGGAGAGGCAAGACCAGGGTGACCATCACCAGAGCCAACTCGAAGGCCGGAAAGCTCTTTATCCCCCGCTGCCTCTCACCAAGCCATTGGACGAAGAAGAATAGCACCAGGAAGGACCCGAGGATGAAGCCATTCATAAAGGTGACTTCCTTGGTGCAAAAAGAAAGAGTCAGAACCACAACCATCAAATAGAGGTGAAAGTTCTTGCGTTCCTCCAGGTATCTGAACACGGCGAAGATGAGAAGCAGGGTCCAGACGACGATGTAGATATCGTTGCGGATGTAGCGGGAGTAGAAGAGGATGGAGGGCGAGATGAGGAACAGCAGCGAAGTAATCAGCGCCCCCGTCCGCCCCAGCCACTTGCGAAACAGGTAGGGCAATGCGACCAGGATTACGCCGAACAGGGCGGGCACGATGCGGGCCGTGTAGCTATTCACGCCAAAGAGGAGGTGAATGAGAGCGTTGGCCTCGAAGAGAAAGGGGCCGTGGCTAGCGGGGTCATGCTTGTAACCCTGGCCGGCGTACAACTTCCACGACCAGTTGGCGTGCCAGCTCTCGTCGTGGCTAATCGCCCGCGCTCCCAGGTCCCAGAAGCGGGTAGTTATGGCCAGAACGATGAGAAGCAGATAGAATACCGTTTCCCAGTTCAAGTTGAAAAGAGCCCGAATAGGCGTATCGAGGAAGCTACTTTTTTCAGAGGATTTTTTCTGCATTAGAGTCACCTTTCTGTAGAACACGGCTGGGCGGAGTTTACGAACTCCTTCTCAGTCCAAGTCACATGATCCGTTAATTCTGCCAATCCTGTTCTTTCATTCACCAACTGCCTGCGGCAGTTCTTGCTTCACCCACAAAATCACGTTGTCGGTTTGCACCGGCGTCGAGGCCCGGCGATAGAATAGCCATTCCATCAGGTCGGAACCCGAGAGGCCTTGGAGTTTCCAGAACGACGTCAAGGCAAAATCTTGCCCGCTGTAATTCGCGCCCAGGGTCGGTTCTTGCTCCTCGGCCGGAGCGATGACTACCGGCGTGTCCACGGAAGGACCGAGTTGGTCAACGAATTCGACATCCTCGAAATCGCGCAGGTACCA
>CAYNWI010000280.1:0-3831 GCA_964400825.1 uncultured Anaerolineae bacterium
TCCCACAAACCAGGGTGACCTTCCCAACCCTCGACCTACAATCTCTAATATCCAATATCTCAGCAAGAAACACCCTGGTCAACCCCACCCCGTTCTCCAGTTGAGGAAAGCCATCGTACTCTTCGGCTGGCGGCACGTCCAGGCCAGCCAGCAGATACCACTCATCGGAGGCGTAGACCAAATTTAGGCCATGCTGGCGTCGGTACTCCCGCTGCCAGTCTGAGATCTGAATCAGGATCGACCCCGCCTCCTCAGGCCTGTAAACGCGAAAAGGGCCGCGATGGTACCTGGTGAGGCCGACGGGGACGACGGCGATGGACTGGACGGTCGGATGGAGGGCGGCCAGGTCGGCCACAGTGCGGGCCAGATGCTGGCCCTCGTTGAGGCCAGGGATGAGGACGATCTGGGCGTGAACCTGGATGTGCAGGCTCCCCAGCCGCTTCAACTGCTCGACCACGTCGGGGGCAGCGGGGTTGCCCAGGATGCGGCGACGCAGAGCGGGGTCGGTGGCGTGAACGGAGACGTAGAGAGGGCTGAGTCGCTGCTCGGCCAGGCGATCCCAGTCGCCCTCGGTGACGTTGGTTAACGTTATGTAATTGCCGAATAGGAAGGAATAACGGTAGTCGTCGTCTTTTACGTAGAGAGAGCGCCGCATCCCCAGCGGCATCCCGTTGAGAAAACAGAATTCGCAGTGATTGTTGCAGCGGCGAAGGCCGTCGAAGGTCGGCTCGGCGAACTCGAGGCCCAGCTCCTGGTCGTAGCCCCGCTCCGCCTGGTAGACGATCCGCTCCCCGCCCCGCTCTACAACCAGATCCAGCTCCTCCTCAGCCCCGTAAAAGCGATAGTCAATCACGTCGCGCAAAACGTGGCCGTTGACGGAGAGAAGCACATCGCCAGGCCACAAGCCCAGCTCCGCAGCGATACTGCCTGAATGTACCTCCGCGATCACCCCGCCTTTGGCCAACGTTTATCGCCCTTTCTGCAAGTTGCTGGAGCTGCCCGGCGGAAAAGCGAGATACTCCTCAGTGGCCAGGTCGAGGTCGCTGTAGACACCCCTGCGCTCAGGCGGCAGCAGGGAGGCCAGTTGATACATCCCTTCCTCGGTCATCTTGCCCATGACCGTCCGCCCGACCCTCCTCCGGGCAGAGGAGAAGCGAAAGACCTTGCCAATGACTATCTTGACGGGAGTGCGGCGCAGTTTTGACAGATTGGTCCAAAAGTGCTCTCCCCCTGTGATGGCCATGGGCAAGATGGGGGCGGCGGCACGCAGAGCGATTAAGGTCATGCCATCGTGGCCTTTCTGCAGCCGTCCGTCGCCGCTCCTCGTGCCTTCGGGAGCCATGAGCAATGCCTGGCCGCCAGCCAGCACCTCCAGAGAGCGGCGGATGGCCTGGCGATCCACTTCGCCCCGGCGGACGGGGAAAGCGCCGTAGAGCCTGACGATGATGCCCAGGAAGGGATGTCGGAAGTTCTCGACTTTGGACATGATCACCAACTCGCGAGGCATCACCCCGCCAGCCAACGCCGGGTCGAGGAAGTTGGTGTGGGTGATGGCGAGGATCAACGGCCCCTCAGGGGGCACGTTCTTCAGGCCGACGATCTCCAACTTGAGAAGTATCTTGAACAGGATATGAAGGACAAAATTACAAAAGCGACGAGTCCACATCCTTCACTCTCAATGGCCCTCTCCCTCTAACCCCCTCTCCCAACCCTGGGAGCGGGGGAACTTGGGCTCCTCTCTCCTGCTTCCCCCCCAGGGTTGGGGGGGATTGAGGGGGGGCGGGAGGGGTTGGGGGTGAGGGCATAGACGCCCCGATATTCAAGGGGAAGTAACGCGGCGATGCGATACATGATCTCATCGGTGAGCTCGGCCATCTGTTGACGCCGTGCCTGGGGTTTGCTGGCCCAAGGTGGCGGGACAAAGAGCTCGCCAAAGGTAAGGGTCAGCCGGGGGCGGCGCAGGCGCTTCCACTCGACGTAGACCTTCTCCGTGCCGGTCAGGGCCACGGGCAGGATCGGCACGCCGCTGCGCAAGGCCAGGTAAGCAACGCCTTGCCGCGCTCGCTCCATAGCACCGGTCAAGCTCTGTCTGGCTTCGGGGGCCAGGGCCAGCACCTTGCCCTCGGCCAGCACCTGCAAGGCTCGTCGGATGACCTGGCGGTCGAACTGGTCGCGATGCACGGGAATGGTACCGTAGAGCCGGAGCAACTGGCCGGTGACGGGAACGCGGTAGAGATTCGACAGAGCTATGCCCTCTACAGACCAGGGCAACAAGGCTATCACCAGGGGGCCATCAAGGTGCGCCAGGTGGTTAAAGGCAACCAGCAATGGCCCGCCCTGGGGGAGATTCTCCTGGCCCTTGACCTCCAGATGCGTGAGGAGCCTGAAAAGCGTCCTCAGAATAAGACAGGCCAACCGTCGAAAGATCAGTTGTCCTTTGCTCATATCAACTCTTCCACCCTGGCCAAAACCTCGGCTATGCTCAGCTCCGTGGTGTCAATGATGACCGCATCATCGGCGGGGCGAAGGGGGGCCGCCTCCCGCTCGCTGTCAATATTGTCCCGCCGGCGCATGGCTGCCAAAACCTCCTCGTAATCGGATTCCTCCCCACGATCCAGGATCTCCCGATGGCGACGGTGGGCCCTTTCCTCAACAGTGGCTTCGAGGTAGATCTTGAGGTCTGCTTCGGGAAGGACCACCGTGCCGATGTCTCGCCCCACCATGACGATGCGTCCCCGTTGCCCAATCTGCCGCTGCTGATCCGTGAGGGCCTGACGTACGCCGGGGTAAGCTGAGACGGGCGAGACGTTGGCGTCCACCTCCGACCGGCGGATGTGCCAGGTGACGTCCTGCCCATCGGCATAAACAGTGTACTGCCGCCCGTCGTCAGCAGTGTGCCGCGTGATGTTGATCTCGACCCTTTTGGTTAGAGCGGTGATGGCCTCCTCGTCGGCGATGTCAATCCCCTGCTCAAGAGCAATCCAGGTGACGGCCCGGTACATCGCACCTGTGTCGAGGTAGAGGTAGCCCAGTCGCCGGGCCAGGAGCTCCCCAATGGTGCTCTTGCCTGAGGCGGCGGGGCCGTCAATGGCGATGGTGGATGGTTTCACCTTTCAGTTTCCTCACTTCCCCCTCTGTAAGATGCCGCCATTCCCCCACCGACAAATCCCCCAGCTCCAACGGCCCAATGCGGACGCGGATTAACCGCCGCACCGGGTGGCCCAGGGCAGCGCACATCCGCCGGATGTGGCGTTTCTTGCCCTCGTGGAGGAGGATGCACAGCCAGGCCATGCCCCTGGGAGCCTTCCCCCAGCCGTGAATCTGGGCCTCCGAACCCAGCCGCTCCAGCCGCTGGACGGCATCGGCCCGCAGAGTCTCTCCGTCCCGCTCCACACCCCTCAGCATCCGCCGCAGCGTCGCCTCCGTGGGTTTCCCCACCACCAGAGCCAGGTACTCCTTCTCGTGCTCATATCGGGGATGGGTGAGGCGGTGGGCCAGCTCCCCGTCGTTGGTGAGGAGCAGGAGACCCTCGCTTCTGGCGTCCAGGCGACCCGCCGGGTAGAGCCGCTCCCCATCCGGGACCAGGCCCAGTGCGGAGGGTCGCCCCCGAAAATCGCGGGTGTCGCTCAGGTAGCCCTGGGGCTTGTGGAGGAGGATGTAGACCTTGTCCTCCGGGGTGATGGGTTGTCCGTCCACTTCGATGGTGTCCCGGACCGGGTCAACTTTCGTGCCTAATTCGGTGACCACCTGGCCGTTGACCCGCACCCGTCCCTGCAGGATCAATTCCTCGCACTGGCGCCGCGAGGCGACGCCGGCGTGGGCCAGGACCTT
>CAYNWI010000281.1:0-3825 GCA_964400825.1 uncultured Anaerolineae bacterium
GAAAGGAGCACAACGAATGGGAGACTATCAGTATGTGAAGGTCTCGGTGGAGAATCGCATCGCTACGCTGACCATTGACCACCCCCCAGCCAATGCTTTCAACCAGCAAGTTGTCGAGGAGCTTGGCTCTGCCTTCGATGAGGTGATGGCGGACGATCAGGCGAAGGTCATCATCATCACCGGAGCGGGCCAGTTCTTCGTGGCCGGGGCTGACATCAACGAGATCTACGCTGTAAAAGACAAGCCCGATGAGGCAGAGGCCTTCATCCGCAGGGGGAAGGAAGTCTTCAACAGGATCGAGGCCTCGAAGAAGCCGGTCATCGCCGCCATGAACGGTCGCTTCGCCCTGGGCGGCGGTCTGGAGCTGTCTATGGCCTGCCACATCCGTCTGGCCGAGGATGGGCTGCGCATCGGTCAGCCGGAGATCAACCTGGGGATCATCCCCGGCTGGGGCGGCACCCAGCGTTTGCCGCGCATCGTGGGCAAGGGCAAGGCCCTGGAGATGATACTCACCGGCGACCCCATCACCGCCCAGGAGGCCTACCGTATCGGCCTGGTGAACAAAGTGGTGCCTGCGGGCCGGGTGCTCAAAGAGGCCACGGGCCTCGCCAGGCGCATCGTCTCCAAGAGCGCGCTGCCCATCGCGGCTATCATTGACGCCGTGAACGAGGGTCTGGAAAAGGACCTCCTGAGCGGGCTCGAAGTCGAAACCGAGCAGTTCGTGGCCTTGCAAGGCAGCGAGGACATGGACGAGGGGCTCAAGGCCTTCCTCGAGAAGCGCAAGCCGCAGTTCAAGGACAAGTAATCAGTTTGTAGTAATGACTTCAGTCGTTCTGCATCAGCGACTGAAGTCGCCACTACGAACTTCACAATTAGCGAGGTCAGGGACGGGCTGCATTGCACCCTTTCATCTCACGTCCCTTCCTCGGAGGGCCAGGCGTCCTCGCCATCACCGTCCAATCACCGTAGCCACGGCGAGGACGCCCGACCCTCCTAATCGAAGCCACCGCCGCTGACATTGGCCGCAACGCTGACCACGACAAAGCCTGGGGCCAGGGTCAGCTTTCCCTCCTTTCTTGCCGCCAGGGCGGGCAGTGCCGGTGACAAGTGATAAGATGATGTAACCACCTCTCGACAAGCTGGACAACGGCGTCCAAAGATCGAGCAGGGTCCTCAACCAACCAGCCTACGAACTCTTGGACCCTCACCGCGTGCTGCCGCCCTGGTGGCCCAAATTGCTTAAGCCACCCGACAAGTGTGGGGAGGACAAACCATGGACTTTGCATTCAACGAAGAACAACGGATGTTCCAGAAGATGTTCCGCGATTTCGTCACTAACGAAGTCGCACCCCTGGCCGAGGAAATAGACCAGCAAGAAAAGCTGCCGCGAAGTGTGCTGGAAAAAGCAGCCCTGCAGGGCTTCCTGGGAGCCCTTCTTCCGGAGGAGTTCGAAGGGGTGGCTCTGGACGCCATCAGCTATTGCCTGCTGCTGGAGGAGCTCGCCAGGGCCTGCACGTCCACGGCGATGGCCATCAGCGTTCACAACGGGCTGGCGAGTAAAACCATCCTGGATAACGGTAGCGATGAGCAGCAGGGCAAGTATCTGGAACCAATGGCCTTCGGGGAGAAGATAGGTTGCTTTGCCCTGGCTGAACCGGCTGCCGGCTCCGATGTCACAGCTATGGAGACCAGTGCCAGCCGAGATGACGAAGATTACGTGCTCAACGGCTGCAAAACCTGGGTCTCCAACGGTGGGGTCGCCGACGTCTTCCTCGTCTTCGCCATCACCGACTCTGGGGCCGGGGCCAAGGGGATAAGCGCTTTCATCGTGGAGAAAGACACCCCCGGCTTCAAAGTGGGCTACCGCGAGAAAACCCTGGGCCTGCGGGGCCTCACCTGCAACACCCTCTACTTCGACGATTGTCGGGTGCCTGCGGAGAACCTCCTGGGAAAAGAGGGAGAGGGGTTCAAGATAGCTATGAAAACGTTGGACTTCGCCCGTTTGAGCCTGTCGGCCATCTGCCTGGGCGGAGCCCAGGCCGCGCTGGAGGCTGGCGTTCAGTACGCTACTGAGCGCGAACAGTTCGGCGGCCTCCTGGCCATGAAACAGGCCATCCAAAACTTCGTCGCCGACACCGCGGCCGAGATTGCGGCCCTGCGCTACCTGGTCTACCACACCGCCTGGCTGGCCGACGTGGGAGAGCCCTATACCCGAGATGCGTCCATCGCCAAGCTCCTCGGCTCTGAGGTCGCCATGCGGGCCGCTAACAAGATGCTCCAGGTACACGGCGGCTTCGGCTACATGAAGGAATACGCCATCGAGCGCATGTACCGCGATTTCCGCGCCCTGCAGATCATGGAAGGGACCAGCGAGATACAGCGCTTCGTCATCGCCAGAGACATTTTCAAGGAGAAGGGGCTGGCGATCAGGCCGTAGACTTGGACGTTGGAAGTTAGAGGTTGGAGGTTAGAAGTTGGAACATCCAACATCCAACTTCCAACCTCCAGATCAAGGAGAATATCATGGACTTTACCTTCCCTAAAGAGTACGAGCTATTCCGTCGGATGGTGCGCGAGTTCGCCGAGAACGAAGTGCGGCCTCTGACCCAAAAGATAGACCGCGAGCATCGCGTCCCCTTCGAGACTATCGAGAAAGCAGCTAAACTGGGCCTGATGGGCGTGCCCTTCCCCCAGAAATATGGCGGCTGCGGGGCGGGCGAGATGGGCTACTGCATCCTGATGGAGGAGGTGAACAAGGTCTGTCCCTCGACAGCCGTGGTCATCGGCGCCCACACCGGCATCGGGGCCATGGCCATCCACATGGACGGCACCGAGGAGCAGAAGGAGAAATACCTGAAGCCCTTGGCCAAGGGTGAGAAGATCGGGGCCTTCGTGCTCACGGAAGCCGACGCCGGCTCCGACGCGGCGGCCATCAAGACCAGGGCCGTGCGCGACGGCGATTACTACGTTCTCAACGGCACCAAGACCTTCAACACCAACGGCGGCCACGCCGATATCCTCAGTGTCATGGCCGTCACCGATCCCTCCCTGGGAGCCCGAGGCGGGATAACGGACTTCATCGTGGAGAAGGAGTTCCCCGGCTTTCGGGTGGGCAGAGAGGAAAACAAGATGGGTATCCGCGGTAGCCAAACGGCGGAGATAATCCTTGAGGACTGCCGCGTGCCCAAGGAGAACGTGCTGGGCCAGTTTGGGGCCGGCTTCATCACCTTTATGAAGACTCTGGATATAGGACGCCTTAGCCTGGGGGCCGGCTGCCTGGGAGGAGCGGACGCCTGCCTGGAGGCCAGCATCAAGTGGGCCAAGACTCGCCAGCAATTCGGCGTGCCCATCGCCCAGAAACAATCCATCCAGTGGATGATCGCTGACATGGCCACCGAGATGGAGGCGCTGCGCTCTCTGGTCTACCGTACCGCCTGGTTGGTGGATACCGGCCAGCCCTTCTCCAAGGAAGCGGCCATGTGCAAGCTGTACGGCTCCGAGGTGCTCCATCGCTGCATTGACAAGACCCTCCAGATTCACGGCGGTCTAGGCTACAGCCGCGATTTCTGGATCGAACGCGCCTTCCGTGACCAACGCATCACCGAGATCTTCGAGGGCACCAGCGAGATACAGCGCATCGTCATCGCCAGCCAAATCTTCCGGCCTGAGGGAGTGCGCATCAGTGCATAGGAGCAAGGGAGCAGGAAAACGGTTAGCCATAGCAGTAAAACGTGAAACGTGAAACGTAAGACCACACGAGGCAAGTCATCACGTTTTACGCATCACGTTTCACGCGATTGGAGGAATTAATCATGCGCATAATCG
>CAYNWI010000282.1:0-3808 GCA_964400825.1 uncultured Anaerolineae bacterium
GGGGTCATCACGATGTCATAAGCGCACTGGAGATCGAAATAGGCGTCCTCAATGTCGCGATCAAGCACCGCCAACTCTGCCACGCTGAACTGATGTACAATCTTGGGAATCTCCATCTCGTTGACGTACTGCTCAATCTCTATCTGTAGCGCTTCACCGCCCTTCAGTTGTTCAGCCAGAAAAACCACCTCGTGTTTGGAGTCCAGCCCGGCCAGTTGTTTTCCATTGAGAGTTAGCAGTCCCTCGCCACCGGGTTTAAGATACAGTACACAATACTCTCCACCAAAGTTTTCTGGAACCTTTACT
Organism: uncultured Anaerolineae bacterium; assembly: GCA_964400825.1. Lineage (GTDB taxonomy): Bacteria > Chloroflexota > Anaerolineae > VGOG01 > VGOG01 > CAYNWI01. The sequence goes on from CAYNWI010000282.1 coordinate 307, forward strand.
TCACACCGGAAAAACGCGGTGCGGTTCTCACCTCCCCACTCATCCCCAATCTGTTAGGATCTCCACTGCCGGTCGAGCCATTCGTAATCTCCCGGTCGGTGATATATGGCATCTCGTATTTTCCAGTCTTCGAGTTTTAGAGTCTCTGAGAACCGTGCTGCCTTTATTTTCTCAATCTGTACGCCCATCCACTGTTGTGGTGTATAAGCGCTCCGCATCTTATCTTTGATTCTGACCTGGTCCATGTTGAGTCTATCTCCTGATGGGAATTTTCTGCGAGAAACAGGGGGCACTACAACCAAGAAACGTTGGCATTAAATATCCATAGCACTCCAAAGCAGGGGGACGATGAGAGCGGATTACTGTCAACGGATTTATCGGAACGGATTGAACGGAAATTGCACGTGTGGAGCATTAATCCGTTCAATCCGATCTCGGAATCCGTTGACAGTACTTGGGGACAGCGCATCCTCACACCTGGGAGTGAAGCCGGGGATTGCTCGCCTCATCGAAGCCCAGATGGATCATGTACAGGGAGAGAAAGAGGCACATGAGGGCAAGGATCGGGGTTAACCACCACCACCAGAGGTTCTGCAAGATGGCCGAATAGCTGAGGGCCCAGTAGATCATCATGCCCAAGGTCATCTCTCGCTGGGGACCCAACCCCAAGAGGGATAGCCCCGACTCGGCCAGGACGGCGGAGATGAAGGCGTTGACGAAGTTGGCCCCCAGCCACTGTAACATGTGGGGCATCAACTCGCGGAAGATGATTTCCAGGCCGGACATTCCTGAGAGGCGAGCAATCTGGACGAAGGCCCGCTCCTTTAGACTCAGCACCTGGGCCCGGACCTGGCGGGCGGGCGAGGGCCAGGCAAAGGCCCCGATGATCAGGGCCATGGTCTGCACCCCCACCCCCCTCACCAGGGAGGCGATCAAAATCAAGAATACGAGGGAGGGTACCGAGAGGAAGACGTCAATCAAGATCCTCAGCACGGCGTCAACCGCCCCGCCGAAGTAGCCGCTCACAAAACCGATGAGGGCCCCTATCAGGGTACCAAGGAAGGCCGCGATCAGGCCAACTTGCAGGGAATTGGGCACGGCTTCGCTCATCTGGATGGCGATGCTTCGCCCTAGAGAGTCGGTGCCAAGCGGGGCCCCTGGGCCTGGGGGAAGTCGGACGGGGAAGCTACCGGTGCGACGTTGCACGGGGTCCACAAAAAGGCTCCCTGCCACAGCCACGGCCAGCAAAGCCAAAAAGATGCTCGTTCCGATGAGGAACTTCCTGTTGCGCAAGAGCTCCCTTGCATATCCCCTTTGTGCTTCAACTCGAACCTCTGCCATGGTCTATCCCCTCCCTGTCCGCTCGTAACGGATCCTCGGGTCAATCAGGGGGTAGACCATGTCAATGACAAAATTAGCCAGGGCTACCGAGAAGACGATGAGGAGGACACCGCCCTGGATCACCGGGAAGTCGAGACCCTTGATGGAATTGTAGATTAACCAGCCGAGGCCAGGGTAGGCAAAGATCACCTCGGTGATGAGCGCCCCCCCGACGATGTGGCCCAGAGAGATAGCCAGGCCGGTCGCCTGGGGCAGCAGGGCATTGCGGAAGGCGTAACCCCAGAGGATACGCCGCTCGGAGAGCCCTTTAGCCTCAGCCTGTAAGATGTAGTCCTCGCCCTTCAAGGAGGTGATCAGGCTCCGCATGCTGAGGAACCACCAGCCCAGGGAAACAACGATCATGCTCAAGGCCGGTAGCGCAGCATGGCGGAGCACATCCAGGGCGAAGTCGAGGGACAGTCCCGGCCTAAGCCCCACTGAGTACGCGCCAGAGAGAGGGAAGATCCGCCAGTAGAAGGCAAAGAGGAAGACAAGGATGATAGCCAGGATATAATAGGGGATAGTGTACAACACCAGGGCTACCGAAACGAGGGCCTGAACGAACCGTGATTTCCCTCCCCTCCATCCCACTACAGCGCCGATCAGCGAGCCCAGCACCCAACTGATCAGCGTCGTCACCGTCAGCAGGCCGATGGTCCAGGGGATCGCGGACCTCAGCATGTCAGACACGTGGGAGGGGAAGCTACCGATGGAGTAGCCTAGATTTCCCCGGACCAGTTCTCGCAGGAAGCTAACATACTGTTCCCACAGACTCCTGTCCAGGCCGAAGAGGCGGTTGTACTCCTCAATGAGCTGCGGGGCATTCAGGCTCCCCCCGACGCCTGCGAGGTTGCTGAAGACGGCGCTGAGAGGATTGCCAGGGGTGAGGCGGGGCACGAAGAACACGGTAGTGATGGAGATAAAGATGGTCGCCACGAAGATGACGAACCGTTCCGAGAGGTACTTCAAGTAAGCAATCATTCATCCCATTCCTTCTGCACGGAGCAGCCTAACGATACAGCTCACCAACGCCCGCGCTGGCCTCACCTACTACCACCGCACCCTTGAGCTTGGCACACCTCAATCAAGCGCGCGATTGTGGCGTCGGGTGCAGTGTGGGTTATGCCACCCTCCTACGGCTGACTTTGCGCTGCCCGCAGCAGTGGCTCGATGGCATTCATGAAGCCAGCCGCGACGCGAATAGATTGTGCGGCCTGGGCCTCAGACACGTGGACCGTCGCTCCGTAATCCCCCACGCCGCGCAGTTCAAACAGTAAGTTCAGTTCTTTGCCATACTGCTGGTTCAGTTTCCCAGGTTTGACCAAGTGTTGATGGACGGCTGCGATCACCCCGCTGTGCTTGCTGAACGCTAACCCTTCACACAGCAAAACCGCTGTCGCCGCGTAGAAGGCCGCATAGTACGCCCGTGAGGCCGCAACATCATAGTAGCCCCCAGCCGCCAGGTCTCGCGCCGCTTGCAGCGACTGCTCCGCCCGTTCCCAGTAAGCGACGACCTCTGGTGTGTGCGCTGTTGTCATACGAACACCCCTTCCCGCTGCGCATTGCGGTAGAGTTGAATCACCCCGTGCTCAAACTCGTCCAGGGCCGCCGGCTTGGCCGAGATGAGTTGCTCAGACTCGAGTTGGATTGGGTAGAGCAAGTCAATGATGCGCCACAACTCATGGAAGTAGTCAACGGGCGGGCTCAATAAGACCAGCAAATCCATGTCACTGGCCACAGCAGCCTGACGACGGGCCACAGACCCATACAAGACCAACCCTTCGAATCGTGGGCCATAATGACTGGCAAGAACGCTTTTGCATCTGTGAGTTATCTCGTTCGTCGTTGCCATTTGAACGCCTCTGCTCGTAGATGGGCGGGCATGACTATTGACTATACATTCTTTCGACTTTGTTCAGGACCGGTCTATCTGCCGAATGCATCAAGTCAGGATGGGGGAGCGGCCCCCGTTGAGGACCGCTCCCCACCTGGAGTAGCAGCACAGAGCATGCTGTGCGACTGTCTACTTCGCAGGCGTGATTCCGCCAACCCACTCCCCGGTCGTGAGTGAAGGATACCCGTTGATCACCAGGTTCCAGGTCGCCCACCAACTGACCGGCAT
>CAYNWI010000283.1:0-3749 GCA_964400825.1 uncultured Anaerolineae bacterium
TTAGTGAAAATTCGTGTAATTCGTGGCAAAAAAGAAGGAAGAAGACGACAACCGAAACAAAAAGCGAGAAGGGAGACGCTAGTATGACCACCAACGATTCCGAACGCCCCTCTGATTTTATCCGAGATGCCATCAAGGAAGACCTGCGGACAAACAGGTTTGGCGGGCGAGTTCATACCCGGTTTCCACCGGAGCCGAACGGCTATCTGCACATCGGGCACGCCAAGGCCATCAGCATTACTTTCGGTATGGCCGAGGAATTCGGAGGCCTCTACAATCTGCGCTTCGACGATACCAACCCCGTCAAAGAAGAAGAGGAATACGTGGACGCGATCATGGAGGACATTCGTTGGCTGGGCTTCGATTGGGAGGATCGGCTGTTCTACGCCTCGGATTACTTCGAGCAGCTCTATCAGTGGGCGGTGCAGTTGATCGAGGATGGCAAGGCCTACGTGGACAGCTTGAGTCCAGAGGAGATCAAGGAGTACCGTGGCGCCTTTGGTCAGCCGGGCAAGGATAGCCCGTACCGCGATCGTTCGGTGGAAGAAAATCTCGATCTGTTCGAGCGGATGCGGGCGGGCGAGTTTGAGGACGGCGCGCACGTGCTGCGGGCCAAGATTGATATGGCCTCTGGCAACATGAACCTGCGCGATCCGGTGATGTACCGCATCCTCCACGCCACCCATCACCGCACAGGCGACGAGTGGTGCATTTATCCGATGTACGACTGGGCCCACGGCCAATCGGATTCCATCGAAGGGATCACCCATTCCCTTTGTTCACTGGAATACGAAGACCATCGCCCTTTGTACGATTGGTTCCTGGACCAGTTGGGGATCTACCATCCGCAGCAGATCGAGTTCGGTCGCGTCAGTGTCAGCTACACCGTGATTAGTAAGCGAAGGCTTATTCAATTGGTGCAAGACGGGCACGTCAACGGCTGGGACGATCCACGGATGCCGACACTGTCGGGATTGCGGCGACGGGGCTACACCCCAGAGGCCATCCGCGACTTCTGTGATCGCATCGGAGTGCCCAAGACGAACAGTATCGTTGATATAGCGCTGCTGGAGCACTGCGTCCGCGAGGATTTGAACCAGCGCGCCCCGCGAGTGTCCGGCGTGCTGCGTCCCCTCAAGGTGATCCTCGTCAACTATCCGGAAGACCTGGTGGAGGAGATGGAATGCATCAACAATCCGGAGGATGACAGCATGGGGACGCGGAAGGCTCCCTTCTCACGGGTGCTGTACATCGAGCAGGAGGACTTTCGCGAGGACGCGCCGAAAAAGTGGTTCCGCCTGGCCCCGGGTCGCGAGGTGCGGCTGCGATATGCCTACTACGTCACCTGCGTGGACGTGGTCAAGGACGAACAGGGCGAGGTGGTCGAGCTGCACTGCACCTACGATCCGGAGACGCGGGGGGGTTGGGCTCCCGACGGACGCAGGGTCAAGGGAACGCTGCACTGGGTTTCGGCCGACCACGCCCTCGAAGCCGAGGTACGCCTGTACGATCGCCTCTTCTCAGTAGAAAACCCCCTCGATGCGGAGGAGGGCGAGGATTTCACAGCCAGTCTGAACCCAGACTCGCTGGAGATTCTGACCGCGTGCCGCGTGGAACCAGGTCTGGCTGGCGCAGCCTCAGGAAGCATATACCAGTTCGAGCGGCAGGGCTACTTCTGCGTGGACCCGGATTCGACCAATGGGAAACTGGTGTTCAATCGGACGGTGTCGTTGCGCGATACCTGGGCCAAGATCGAGAAAAAACGGGGAATGGGGAATTAGAAATTAGAAATTAGGGGAGGGGAAACTATGCTACTCCTTTTAAGGCTTCCGAAGTCTGGCAGACTTCGGAAGCCTCGTTGGTTTAGGGAGGGCTACACCTGTCGCCGGAACTGGCTGTTGTAGAGAATGTCGTTCAGCTCACTGGTGCGGTTTCAAACTGGCTGTTGTACAGTTCGGCGTAGAAGCCATTGCGCGCCAGGAGCTCCTCCTGGGTGCCCTGTTCCACGATGTCGCCGTCCCTCATCACCAGGATCAGATCGGCGTTGCGGATGGTGGACAGGCGATGGGCGATGATGAAACTGGTGCGGCCCTGCATCAGGTTAACCATGGCCTCCTGGATCAGCACCTCGGTGCGGGTATCCACCGAGCTGGTGGCTTCGTCCAAAATGAGGACTTTGGGGTCGGCCAGGACGGCGCGGGCGATGGTCAAAAGCTGCATCTGGCCCTGCGACACGTTGGTGACTTCCTCGTTGAGCACCATGTTGTAGCCGTCTGGCAAGGTGCGGACGAAGTGGTCAACGTGGGCAGCCCTGGCGGCGGCGATGACCTCCGCGTCGGTGGCGTCGGGGCGACCATAGCGGATGTTCTCCATGATGGTGCCGTTGAAGAGCCAGGCATCCTGCAAGACCATGCCGAACATAAGGCGCAGATCGTGGCGGGTGAAGTCCTTGACGTCGTGGCCGTCCACCAGGATCGCGCCGCTGTTGACATCGTAGAACCGCATCAGCAATTTGACCATGGTGGTCTTGCCCGCCCCGGTCGGGCCGACGAGGGCGATCTTCTGGCCGGGCGTGACCAACGCAGAAAAGTTGTGGATGACGACTTTATCCGGGTGGTAGCCAAAGCGAACGTCCTTGAACTCCACGCGGCCTGCCACGGTTTGCAGCTTGACGGGGTGCGCGGTCTCGGTGACCTCCTCGGCCTCACCCAGGAACTCGAACACGCGCTCGGCGGCCGCAGCGGTTTGCTGGAGGACATTGGAGATGTTGGCGAGCTGCGTGATGGGCTGCGTAAACGAGCGGACGTATTGGATAAACGCCTGGATGTCGCCGACGGTGATGGCATTTCTGATAGCCAGCCAGCCGCCCAGGATACACACCACCACATAGCCCAGGTTGCCGATGAACATCATGATGGGCATCATCATGCCCGACAAAAACTGTGATTTCCACGCCGAATCGTAGAGGGTGTTGTTGTACACATCAAACTGCTCAACGCTCTTTGCCTCGCCATTAAAGGCTTTCATCACGATGTGGCTGCCGTACATTTCCTCCACGTGGCCGTTGACGTGACCGAGGTAATCCTGCTGCTGCTTGAAGTACTTTTGCGATCGGCCGATGATCAGCCCTACCACGACGAGAGACAGCGGGACGATCAGCAGTGCCGCCAGGGTCATCATCCAGTTGATGGAGAACATCATGATGAGCACGCCGATCACGGTTACAACCGAGGTGATGATCTGCGTGAGGCTCTGGCTGAGGGTCTGGCTGACGGTGTCCACGTCGTTGGTGACGCGGGAGAGCACCTCGCCCTGGCTGGTGCCGTCGAAGTATTTGAGCGGCAGGCGGTTGATCTTTTGAGAGATGTCCTGGCGGAAGCGGTAGGTGATATCCATGGACACGCCGGACATGATCCAGCCCTGGATGTAGCTGAACGCTGCCGAAAGGAGATACAGGCCTCCCGTGATCAGGAGGATGTTGCCGATATAGCCAAAATCAATGGAGCCGCTGCCGGCGATCTGGCTCATCACCCCTTCAAACAGCCTGGTGGTGGCCTTGCCCAGGATTTTGGGGCCGACGATGGAGAACACGGTGGAGGCGACAGCGAAAATCATGACGATGACGACGGATACCCTGTACGCGCCGAGGTATTTGATCAGCCTGATCATGGTGCCCTTGAAATCGTGGGCTTTTTCACCTCTCATCATCATCCCCATCGGACCGTGCCGACCCATGGGGCCGCGCCCGC
>CAYNWI010000284.1:0-3745 GCA_964400825.1 uncultured Anaerolineae bacterium
AACCCTTGACAAAATGGCAAAACTATGTTATACTTATGCATAATAACATTAGGTATAAACGAATGGGGGTGAGCTATGGCTCTGTACGACCAGATTCGGAAAGGAAGCACCAGCACTCTGATCCTGTCCTTGTTGAGCGAGGAGCCTATGTACGGCTATCAGATCACGCAGGAGTTGCAGCAGCGTAGCGAGGGCTATTTCGAGATGAAGGAGGGCCTGCTCTATCCCGCCCTGCACCGCATGGAGCAGGATGGCTTGCTGAAGAGCGAGTGGCGATCCGTGGCTGGCTCAAGACGGCGCAAGTACTACTTTATCACCGACGAAGGCCACAAAGTGCTGGTCAACTCGGTGGCGGAGTGGACGACGTTCACCGAGAAGCTGATGGGAGTGATCGAAGGAGGCCGCCATGCCCAGCCTGAATTCATGCCGGGCTAGGGGAGAACATGACCACTGCTGAGATTGACCAAGTATTGGCCCACGTTCAGGCCCAGATGGACCTGGATAGCGAGACCGAGCACGAGGTGCTGGAGGAGATCCGCTCCCACCTGGAGGAGGCGGTGGCAGCGGCCCAGGCCCAGGGGCTGGACGAAGGGACTGCGCTGGCGGAGGCCGCGGCTCGCTTCGGCGTGGAGGAAGCTGGCGTTGAGCTACAGCAGGTTCACGCCGGCTGGGGCACCGCCGACGCCGTCATCGCCGCCGGGCTGCCGGTGGTGTGCGCCCTGGTGCTGCGCTGGCTGGTCTTCGCCCCCGACGGCACCGCCCTGGGCTGGCCGCAGTTGCTCACCCGCCCGACCTTCTGGGTGATAGCAGCCGCGGCCCTGCTCGTGCCCTTGCTTAAATTTGGCCGCTGGCGCTACGCCCTGATGACCTGGGTTGTCTTCTGGGCCATCACCATCGTCTTCTCCACCTGGCCGGCCCTGCGCTGGTAACAACACTTCTGGAGGTGTCTTTATGAAAGACCTGGCCATCATTGAAATCATCCTCCGCAACCGGTATCACTTCTTCAACGAGATACGCGAAGGCATTGGGCTGTCGGAGAAAATGCGGGCCATGCTGATTTCCAGCATCGCCTTCCTGGCCCTCTACGGAGCGGTGATGGGCTCCACTCACAGTCTATGGCAAGCCCTCAGTTCTGCCGCCAAGCTGCCCATCCTCTTCCTGGCCAGCCTCATCGTCTGCTCTCCTACCCTGTACTTCTTCAACGTCCTCTTCGGTTCCAAACAGAGTCTGACCCAGAACATGGCCCTCATCCTGACGGCCATCACCGTCACGGCGGTGCTGTTGCTCAGCTTCGCCCCCATCACCCTCTTCTTCCTGCTGACCACCAGTCATTACCAGTTCTTCAAGCTGCTGAACGTGGCCGTCTTCACCATCGCCGGCAGCATGGGGGTGGTCTTCCTCGGCCAGGGGATGCAGGTGGTGGCCGCCTCAGGCAAGGAAGGGGCCCATGCCCGCCGCTGGGTGCTCCGTCTCTGGATCCTGATCTATGCCTTTGTGGGCAGTCAGATGGCCTGGACGCTGCGGCCTTTCATTGGGGCTCCCAGCATGAAGTTCGAGTTGTTCCGTCAGCTCGGCGGCAACTTCTACGCCAACGTGCTGGTCAGCATCGGTGAGATTTTGGGCTTCTTGGTGGTGAAATAGGAGGCAGCTATGGGGAAATCAGCAAATCAGCAAATCAGCAAATCAACAAATGAGCGATCTTCGTCCTCGGAGCTGTCTACCACAGAGCAGGTTCTAGATCTGCTGCTGGACGCCCTGCTGGAACGACAGGCCACCCGTCGGACCCAGCCGGTACCGGTCGCCACGCCTTCTCCGGCTCCGTCGCCGACCGTCGAGAAACCGCTTGCGCCGGAGCCTATTCCCCCTGCCAGTCCGAAACGGGAAACTCGACCCGCCGAGGAAGACTGGACGCCCCCGTCGCCTCTGCCCAGCATCAACCTGGGACGCACCCTGAGCCGTCTGGTGCTGGCCCTGGTGGCGCTGCTGGTGGTGATCAACGTCCCCATCAACCGCTACGGCACCAGCCTGGCCCGCATCATGCCCGACACCGCGGCCCTGGTCATCCGCGACGGCCTGGTGCTCAAGGGCAGCGGCACGGACATATACGTCCTGCAGGACGACAAGCTGCGCTGGATCAGCAGCCTGGATGCTTTTGAGTTCTTCGGTTACCGCTGGGATCAGGTGCACGTTGTTGACGACAGCTTCCTGGAGAAATTCGAGCCAGGCCGGCCCATCCACGTGCTCCTTAAGTGCGAGGGCAGCCCTCACATCTACGCCCTGGAGAACGGCCAGAAACGCTGGATCAAGGACATTTCCACTTTCGATACCGAGGGGTACGTGTGGCAGGACGTGAAATCCGTCTCCTGCGACTACCTGCGCGATCTGCCCGACGGCCCGCCCATCCCCGAAGACGCTGGCCCGCCGCCGCAGCCCTAGGCTGGTGGCTGGTAGACTGGAGGTGGATTTGAACCGTAGCTATCTAACGACGATGGAGGCCGCGCTTGGCCCGCTCGACGAGGGGCAGCGACGGGAGATCGTGGCCGAGATCAGCGGCCATCTTGAAGACAAAGCCCGCTGGCTGATGCTGCGTGGGCTTACGAAGGAGGCCAGCATGGAAAAGGCAATGGAAACATTTGGTGATCCGGCCGAAGTGGGCCGGGAGTTGAAGCAGGTGCACGGCGGGGCGACGAGGCGAGACGCCTGGCTGGCAGCATTGCCGCCGGTGCTCCTCGGCCTGAGCATCGCCATTTCCTTACTGCTGAGGGCACCCCTGAGCCGGTGGGTGATCGGTGGGCCGACGCGCGTCAACTACAGCCCAGGCATCATCACGGGAGGGATGGTGGCCGGCATCGGCGTGATCGTGCTGGCCGCGCTGATCCTGGTGATCGGCGGCGTGGTGGCCGTGGCGCGGCGGCTGCCACTCTGGGGAACCACCTGGGTCGGAACCACGGTCATGGTCATCGTGTTTGCGCTGATGGTTGCCGCCGACGACCTGCCGTACCTCGTGTCGCCGCTGATTGACGTGCTGATCATGCTGGCCCTGATGTTGCTGTTAGCGGCGGCGCTGGGGTCAGTTGGTTGGCGCGGGCCGTTGCTGGGCGGACTGGCCGGGCTGAGCACGACCATGATCCTCAGCCTGGTGGTGGTCTCCTGGGCCTCAAACCCTCCCATCAACCGTCTGGACGTCGGGCTGCTGGTCGGGCCGCTGGGTCTGATCTACGGCGGTTTGATATACGGCTTCGTGACGGGGCCGCCAGCGCGGCGGGTGGCGCTGCTGACTGTCGGCGGACTCCTCTGCCTGGCGACGATGTTCGGCGTCGAGTACGGCGTCTTCTGGCAGTGGCGGGTGAGCCACGGCCAGACCGGACAGCCCTTGATCCTGCTGGCAGTCGGCGTGGCCCTGTTGGCTTTCGGCCCGGCGGTGGGGTTGGTGGCCCAAAGGCTGCGACCTCGGCTGGCGTAGGGAGGGCGAAAGAAGACGGAGCAATGAAAGAAGCTATAAACAACGCGGTCTATCGAGACCGAAGCCTGATCCTCGTCGCCATAGGAGCGCTTCTACTACTCATTGGCATCGCTGCCGCCTGTTTGGGGCCACTCGAAATGTATTGCTTTTACCTCTTCTCTGAGGGTGGGCGTTTTCACTACGAAGGCTTTGGGTTTGGCTCTTTCATGTTCGGCAACATTGCCAGCCAAATCGTGGGTTATTATCTCATCGCCATCGTGCTCATTCCCCTGGGTTACGGAC
>CAYNWI010000285.1:0-2264 GCA_964400825.1 uncultured Anaerolineae bacterium
AAGTCCTGATCGCTGTAGCGGCGGAGGATATCTTCGGCTCCTACCTCTAGCTCCTCCGTAGATCGAACCTTCTCGATTCGAGGGCTGCTTCTGATGCTCTCCAGGAAAGTGATGGCAGCAGTATGATCCAGGGCTTTGCGCAGGATGATGTACACCTCGGCTACGACCAGGTTTGTGGTAACGAGCCGACGATAACGTTTCAGCAGATTGGGGTATTCTCTGGCCGCCCTCTCGTGGTACTTATCGTCCTGGTCAGCCAGAGCTACCCAGGCCCCGGTGTCCACAAATAGCTCCCTGGCCATCAGAGGTTCTCCTCTCTGGTGAGGGCGACCAGGTAATCATCGTGCTTCGAGGCCATATCCTCGCGGCCCGAGCGACCCAGCCCGATCACCTGCAAGGCAGGATCCTCCTCCACGGGCAACTCCGCCAGGTAGTGGTCAATGGTACGACGGATGAGTGCCGCGAGGGAGATGCCTTCCCTACCCGCCAAGGCTCGTAACGCCTTATCCTGCACAGGCTCAAGATAGATTTGAATCGGCTTCTTAGCTAAAGCTCTCATAATTCATATCCCCTCCATTAATGATGTGACTTTATTATACATCAAACTGTACTAATGCACAAACTAGCATGTAGCGGGGAGGCCACAAATGTCACGTCAAACCACCCAAAAGATCGCTTTCGCCACATTGACTCTACTGGCTATCATCGTCGTCGCCCCCATCGTCCTGGTCGTGGTCTACATCGTCGTCCAGGGGATAGGGGCCATCAGTTGGGAGTTCATCAGCGGCTTCCCCCGCAGCGGGATGCGCGAGGGTGGGATACTACCAGCCATCATCGGCACGGTTTTGCTGACGTTTGGCACTGCCATCGTCGCCATCCCCCTGGGCGTGGGAGCGGCCATCTACCTGGCCGAATATGCCCGCGATAACTGGCTGACCCGCGCCATCCGCCTGGCCATCATCAACCTGGCCGGCATCCCCTCGGTGGTCTACGGCCTGTTCGGGCTGGGGATGTTCGTGCTCTTCTTGAGATTCGGCACTTCCATCGTGGCCGGCTCTCTCACCCTGGGGCTGATGACCCTGCCGGTGGTGATCAGCACCGCCGAGGAGGCCATCCTGACCGTGCCCCAGTCGTTCCGCGTGGTCAGCATCTCGCTGGGCGGCACCAGGTGGCAGACGGTCCGAGAGGTAGTACTCCCCCAGTCACTGCCAGGGATCATCACCGGCATCATCCTGGGCCTGGAGCGGGCGGCGGGCGAGACGGCCCCCATCCTGTTCACCGTGGCTGCCTTCTACCTGCCCCGCCTGCCTCACTCTATCTTTGACCAGACCATGGCCCTCCCCTACCACCTTTATGTCATCTCCACCCAGGTGCCGGGGATGCCGGTGAGGATTCAGTACGGCACAGCATTGGTATTGCTGGTGCTGGTGCTTTCCATGAACGTGGTGGCAACGATCATCCGCAGCTACTTTCGGCGGAAGAGGCAGTGGTGAGTTCCTTATGACAAAACCCGTCAAGATTCAGGTCAACGCTCTCAGCGTCTACTACGACAGCCACCGCGCCTTGAACGACGTCACCCTGCCCATCTACGCCAACGAGATTCTGGCCGTCTTCGGCCCGGCCCATAGCGGGCGCTCCACTTTGCTGCGAACCCTCAACCGACTCAACGATCTCATTGATGGCATTCTGATTGACGGCCAGGTGCTGCTGGATGGGGATGACATCTATGCCCCTGCCATGGACGTGGTCGCCCTGCGGCGTCGGGTGGGAATGGTCTTCGCTTTGCCCATTCCCTTACCGGGCAGCATCCGCAGCAACATCACCTACGGTCCCCGGCTCAGCGGCACGCACGACAAAGGCCGCCTGGACGCAATCGTGGGACGAACTCTGCGTCAGGCGGCCCTGTGGGACGAAGTTAGTGATCGCCTCGATGAGCCAGCGGCGGATCTGTCCGGCGGTCAGCAGCAGCGGCTGTGCATCGCTCGCGTTATAGCTTTGGAGCCGGAAGTCATCCTCCTGGACGCCCCTACCTCTGGACTGGATCCCATTTCCACGGCCAAGGTCGAAAGCTCACTGCAGCAACTCAAGAAAGACTACACCATCGTCATCGTGCCCCATTCCATCCAGCAAGCGGCGCGGGTGGCGGACCACGCCGCCTTCTTCCTCACGGGAGAACTGGTCGAGTACGGGACAGGCCAGCAAATCTTCACCAACCCCCAGGACAAGCGCACCGAGGACTACATCACCGGCCGCTTCGGATAGCT
>CAYNWI010000285.1:2364-3732 GCA_964400825.1 uncultured Anaerolineae bacterium
CCGACGTGAGCGAACCAGGCTACGCCGCCCGTCTGCGTCATGCCGAAGGCCAGCAAACCGTTGAACAGTTGCAGCACGAACCAGAATCCCAGCAACAGCAGAGCCGGCAGTTGGGCCATACGCACGAAGTAACCCAGGAAGATCAGCGTTTGGACTCGAGCATGGGGAAATAGGACAATGTAAGCCCCCAGGACACCAGCTATGGCCCCACTGGCCCCGATAGAAGGCAAACGAGAGTTGGGACTGGCTAACACCTGGGCGGCACCGGCTATTGACCCGGTAAGCAAATAGAAAACCAGGAAACGCCCCCGTCCCATGCTGTCCTCGACGTTGTTACCGAAGATCCACAGGTAGAGCATATTGCCAGCGATGTGCATGAATCCCTCGTGGAGAAACATGGAAGTCAGGAAGCTGAGGGCGACTACCGGCCCGAAATTGTGAGTCACCTCGAACGGCACCACGCCCATGGTGTAGAAAGTCTGTTCCAGCGTCCCGCCTGCCTCAGCTAACAACTCGTAGGCGAAGGCTATTACGTTAACGACGATAATGCTGACCGTAAGAACGGGGAAGCGGCGGGTAGGTATGAAATCACGTATCGGTAGCATGTCAACCTCCTTTGTCGCAATCAAGGCCTTCGAAGCCATCGGGCATGGCTGGGCCGACTATCGGCGTTTGACAAAAACACAGGGTGGTTATAGAATGGGCCTATGATGCCCAACTATGACAAACTGAGCGCGGTGGTAAGTGTGATATTGCTCTGTCTGGCCCTGTCCCTGGTCGTCGTCTTGCCGACGGAGGCTTTCTCCTTCGTCGTCCTGGGCTTGCCTCTGACCATCAGATTTTCCCAGAACTGGCTGGCGGCGACGCTGCTGGCCAGCCTGTCTGTGCTCGGCACCGCCTCCATCGTGCGGCTTCACCCTCTGTCCCAGGGACGGGAACTTCCCCATACTTTCGTCTTCTGGATTCTCCCCGGCCTGGCGACGCTACTGGCAGCAATTCTCTTGCCTCAAGCCCCAGATCGAATCTACATGCTGGGCGGATTGGCGATAATGGGGATTCTTCTCCCCTTGATTATCACCGCCGAGTACCGCACCGCTGATCCCGCTGCCCCTGGCTACAAGGCCGTCCGATTGGGCCTGAACTTCATCGCCTATCTCACAGCCCTCGTCCTCTTCGCCCTCATCCACGAGAGCCAAGCTACCGGGTTGCTCATGGCCGCAGCGGCGCTGGCCGGGAGCAGCCTGCTGGCCCTGGACCTGCTGCATGACATCCAGCAGAGCTTTAGGCGAACCAGCCTCTACGCCCTGATCGTTGGCCTGGTGATGGGAGAGCTCGTCTGGGTCTTGAGCTACTCACAGGTGAACAGCC
>CAYNWI010000286.1:0-3708 GCA_964400825.1 uncultured Anaerolineae bacterium
CGCTCACAATCCTGAATCTGGCTACCCAGCTCTCCCAGGGATCCGCGGGCGATTTCGCAGAAACGGATGTAGTCCCCGAGCGCAGCCCGGCAGTATCCCTCGGCGATGTTGGACTTGACTGATATCGCAGCGCCACGCATCTGATCTTTCAGACGGTAATACCCTGGACCAAAGCGGGCTGTCCGCCCATGGACCATCCACGCCAGGTCGTCGGCCTTCTGCCAGGCGATGGTCTTCTTATACCCATACAACTTTCGATAGGTCTGCGTACTAGCCCCCCGATACTCCCGCGGCATCTAACACCTCTCCCGGTTCCCCCAGAGTTTCCCCAAGTTTCCCCAAGTTCCCCTGAGTTCCTCAGTTTCCCCGAATCATCCGACTGCCTCCGGCCTCAGCGTCAGCATCTCCCGCAGCTCATCGGTGGAGAGTTCCGTCAGCCAACTCTCGTCGGCGGTGACGATGCTCTCGGCCAGGGCCTTCTTGCTCTCGATGAGGGCGTCAATGTTCTCCTCCATCGTGCCGATGCACAGGAACTTGTGCACCTGCACGTTGCGCGTCTGGCCGATGCGGTAGGCGCGGTCGGTGGCCTGATCTTCCACGGCCGGGTTCCACCAGCGGTCGAAGTGGAAGACGTGGTTGGCGGCGGTCAGGTTCAGGCCCAGGCCGCCCGCCTTCAGTGACAGGACGAAGAAGGGCGGGCCGTGCCCGTCGCTCTGGAAGCGCTCGATCATGCGCTCGCGCTGCTGGCGGGGCGTCCCGCCGTGCAGGAAGAGCACCTCCCGGCCAAAGGTTTCCTGCAGGTAACTCTTCAACATCTGCCCCATGGTAGCGAACTGGGTGAAGATCAGCGCACGGTCGTCCACGGCCAGTGCTTCCGTCAGCATCTCCGTCAGGCGGGCCAGCTTGCCGCTGCGATCAGGTAGCTCCGAGCCGTCGCCCAGGAACTGGGCCGGATGGTTGCAGATCTGCTTCAGCTTGAGAAGGGTGCTCAGCACAAGTCCCTTGCGCTGGATGCCCTCGCTCTCTTCGATCTGGGTGAGGGAATCCTGCACCGTGGCCTCGTACAGGGTGGCCTGCTCCGGCGTCAGGTTGCAGTAAACCTTCATCTCCAGCTTTTCGGGCAGGTCCTGAATGACGGTGGGGTCGGTCTTGAGCCGCCGCAGGATGAAGGGGCTCACCAACTGCCGCAGCCGCTGCGTCGCCAGTGGGTCGCGGTAACGCTCGATGGGCAGGGCGAAATCGGTCCGGAAGCGCTTCTGCGGCCCCAGGTAGCCCGGATTCAGGAAGTGCATGATGGACCACAGCTCGGAGAGGCGGTTCTCCACCGGGGTGCCGGTGAGGGCCAGGCGAAAATCGGCCGGGAGGCGGCGCACGGCCTGGGTCTGCTTGGCCGCCGGGTTCTTGATGTTCTGCGCTTCGTCCAGGATGATCTCGCTCCAGCGCACCTGAGACAGCAAGTCGGCGTCGCGGCGCACCAGGCCGTAGCTGGTGATGATCACGTCGTGCTCTTGAGCCTGGGACAGGAAATCCTGGCCACTTGCCCGTCCGGCTCCGTGATGAAGCAGGGGGCGCAGGTCGGGGGCGAAGCGCTCGATCTCTCGTTGCCAGTTGCCGGCCACCGAAGTGGGACAAACGACCAGAGCCGGCGGTACCTGCCCGTCGTGCTGGCGGTCGTGCAAGAAGAGAGCAATAGCCTGAATCGTTTTGCCCAGCCCCATGTCGTCGGCCAGGCAGGCGCCCAGTCCCCAGCGGCGCATGAAGGTCAGCCAGGAGAAGCCCCGCTGCTGGTAGGGACGCAGTTCCCCCGCCAGGCTGGCCGGCTGAGGCAGCTCCTCGAGCCGCTCGCCCTCCTTCAACTGCTCCAGGAGATCGCTCATCCAGCCAGTGACCTCTACCTCCTCCACCGGCAGGCCCTCCACCTCGCCCTCGCCGCTCAGCTCCCACAGCAGCGCGTCCAGCACGCTCATCTGCGTTTCTGCCTGGCGCTTCTTCCAGAAGCGGATGGCGGCCTCGATCTCCTCAGGGTTAAGGGCCACCCACTGACCCCGCACCTGCACCAGCGGCAGCTTGAGCCGCGCCAGGGCCTCGAACTCCTCCCGCGTCAGCGATTGGTCCCCCAGGACGATCTCCCACTGGTAGTTGACCAGGTTAGCCAGACTGAGGAGGCCAGTGGACACGCTTGGCGGACTGGACGAGCTGTTCACTTGCAGGCGGGCGCCCAGACGGCTGCCCCGTTTGTTCCACCACGGCGGCACCAACACGCCGAAGCCGCTCTGCTCCAATAGTGGGGCCGCCTCGCGCAGGAAGGTGTAAGCTTCCTCGGTGTTCAGGTGAGCCGCGGTGGGACGGCGCTGGTGGAGGCTGCGCTCCAGCGGGCGGAAGATGTTGGAGGCGTACCCCAGGGCGGTCAGCAGCCGCTCCTGCGGCTCGTCGAAGCGGCGGTTCAGGTAGGTGAGAGCCTTGCCCCGCGCCTTCCACACCGTCGTGGCAGGCACCAGCAGGCTGGGGTCGTCGCTGGCCTGGAGGAGGAAGTCGAGGGGCCAGGCGTCCTCCGCCGTCTCAGGCACCTCCAGGCGCAGGCAGACCCGGAAGGCGGCGTCGCCGGCCACGTGCAACTGGCGCACCCACGTCTTGTGCGCCCTGGCCAGAGTGCTGAGGGTGAAGTACGGCCCCTCGATGGCAGGGTCAGCGGCGAAGAGGGCATTGAGCCAGGCCACAGCCACATCGTCGCCTCGCATGGGTCGCCATTCTGGGCCGTGCCACTCACGCACGGCGGTGTCCACGACAGTGGTCAGGAAATCCTCCAGCAGGCGGTGAGCTGGGGCAGCGTCAGGCTCGCCTTTCAGCCCAGGGGGCAGGAAGGCCCTGGCCGCCGGCGGCATGGATGCCAGCAGTTGGGACAGCCGGCTGGCGTCTTGCGGCCGGTCGAAGACGGGACGCCAGCGGGCCTGGAAGCTCTGAGGCCCGGCCTGCTCGATGGCCGGGATGTAGCGCTGGGCAGCCAGCAGCTCCAGGGCAAAGCGGGCTACGGTGCTCCAGAAGGCCAGGTCGTCCCCCAGGACCAGATGCGGGGGCAGTTCCTCTGGCGCGGGCAGCGCGGTGAGCAAGTGCAGGGCACCCGTGGCCCTCAGGGTCAGGCCCTTCAGCTTGAAGCGACACAGGCCCGTTGGCGTCGCCTCGGCCAGCTCATCCCAGTCGTGGACCAGACGGGGTGAGGGAAGCGGTAGATCCCCGGCCGCCGGCAGCAGGGCGTCGAAGCGTATCGTGGCCGGCTCAGCGGGGAGGGGTGCCAGTGTGGACAGAGCCTGCTGCACCGTCTCCAGGGGAGCGGCGAAGGGATGGGGAAGAACTCGGGGCTTGCGTCCCCGGGGCCGCCGCAGCTTGTCTTCAGAGGTCTCGGCCCACAGCAGGAAGTGGCCGGACTCTCCAGGTTGGGTGGGTAGCAACCAGCTACCGTGTAGGACCAACATCAGCAATCGTCTCCACAAGACTCGTAAGATTGAACATGATTATACCCCAGGCCCGGCAAAAGTGCAAGAGAAGAGGGGGGAGATTGGAGCTTGTCTTTTTCCCTGCCTGGTAGTATAATATCGTCCAATGTAGGAACAGGAAGGGATACGCTATGTTAAAGACTCACACTTGTGGAGAGCTGAGGGTTGAGCACGTGGGCCAGGAAGTGACCCTGGCTGGCTGGGTGAATCGCCGCCG
>CAYNWI010000287.1:0-2540 GCA_964400825.1 uncultured Anaerolineae bacterium
GGCCACTGGCGCAGCCGCCGCCTCTCCAGCCCCATGATTCTGGCCAAGTGCTGTCACGACTTCGACATTCTGTTCTGGAATTTGGGGACGGTTAAGCGGCTGAGCTCCTTTGGCTCGCTGCTCCATTATCGCACCGAGAACGCGCCACCCGGCGCCCCTGATCGCTGCACCGCTGGCTGCCCCTACGAGGCAGAGTGCCCCTGGTTCGCCCCGCGCCTGTACCTGGAGCTGATCCCGCCGATGCAGGAGGCACGGCACTCACGATCTGCGCTGGAAAGGCTGGCTGCCGCCCTTTATCTTGACCATCCCTCGTTCACAAGCCTGGCTCGCCGCTTGATACCCGGCCTGGACGCGGCCCTCGACTACCGCGGGTGGCCCATCTCCACCATCTCCGAGGACACCAGCCCGGAGGCCCGGCGTCGCGCGCTGGAGGTCGGGCCTTATGGCCGCTGCGTCTACCGCTGCGACAACGACGTGGTGGACCATCAGGCAGTCAACATGGAATTGGAAAGCGGCGCTTCGGTCGTGCTGTTCATGCATGGTCACTCCCACAGGGAAGGCCGCACCATGCGCTACGACGGCACCCGCGCCACGCTGCTCGGTCAGTTTTACCTCGCCGACAGCGAGATACAGATTCACGATCACCTCACGGGAAAAGTGGAGATCATTCGGCCTGAGCTTGGTCGTGCTGGCCACGGCGGCGGCGATGCGGGGGTGATGCACGCCTTCGTGAGCACCCTGCGCCAGGGTAAGTCGCCCCTGACCTCGGCCCGCGCTTCGCTGGAGAGCCACCTGCTGGCCTTCGCCGCCGAACAGGCCCGCGTCGCAGGCACGGTCGTGGACATGGCCGCCTACCGCCAGCAGGTCGAGAGCGTGGCCTAGGCTACTTGAGCAATCGGGAGGCGTGGGGCCTCAGCTCACCCACATCGTTGCTTCGTTCCCTCATCCTCCGCCCGCTGACGCAGGGCCTGGCGCAGGGCCGCGATGTCGTGCGGCACCAGGCAGGCGACCGCAACCAGGAAGATGGCGCACAGCACCCACGCGCTCTCGCAGACGATGAGGATGGCGTAGTGCAAGGAAGAGCGCACAGCGATGAGTCCGGCCAGGAAGGGAGCCGTGGCTGCGCCGGCCGACTCGATGAAGTATTGCACGGCCACCGCCGTCGAGCGCACCTCGGGCAGGGTGACGTCGTAGACCGTGGAGATGACGTTGGGCGAGGAAAAGGGAATGAACAGGGCGGTCAGGCTGATCATGACCAGGAATAGGGACTGGTTCTCCATCGGCACGTTCATGGCAAAGTAGAGAAGGATGGCCCCCAGGAGCACAGCCGTAGCAGCCACCAATGCCCGTCCCCGCCGGGTGCGCTTGAACAAGAAGTCGCCCACCGCCCCGCCGAGGAAGTACCCCACAGCCAGCACCAGCACCGCCACCACCATGGTCATGAGAACCGCGTCCGAGTTGTAGCCACGCTCCGTTTCCAGATAGCGGAAGAACCAGTAAGTGATCACGTTCCAGGGAAACACGCCGAAGAATCCCTGGACAAAGAGCAAGAGCAGGCTCCGCTTGCGGAACAGTCCTCGGGCGATATCCCAACTGAAGCGGTGGACCCCGATCTCCTCCAGTCCAGTCAACTCTGGTTCGCTACTGCCACGGGCGACCTCGCGCACCCCGAAGAAGATAATGGCCGACAGCACAATGCCCAGGGAGCCGGTCAGGTAGAACACGCCGCGCCAGCCGATCACGTCGCGCAGGAAGGTGGCCAGGATCATCCCCAGCATGTAGCCCAGGGGCGCAGAGAGCTGCAGCAGGCCGTAGATTTTCCCGCGCACAGCCGGGCCGAAATAGTCGGAGATCAGGCTGTACAGGCCGGGGTAGCTGGAATCGTCAATGCCGGTCGAGGCCCGCGTGAGCAGGAACGAGGGATAGGTGGGAGCGATGGCGCTGAGCCAGGTGGTGGAACCCCAGATGAACGAGGCCAGCGCCAACAGCTTGGGCCGAGTGTAGCGGTCGTACAAATAGCCCCACACCGGGTAGAGGATGGCCCCCACGATGAGGGCCCCGGTAAACACCGCCCCCATCTGGGCCTCGTTGATCCCGAAGGCTTCCATGATGGGGGTGGTCAGGGGGCTGATGAGCAGCTTGTCGGCCTGGTGCAGAAGCATAAAGGTGAAGAAGATCACTACGACGAACCAACGGTAGCGGGATTGGCGCATAGTCGTTGCTCCTTTCTTTTTCTCCAGCGGGTTAATATGTGAAAGAGGTGATCAGACGCCCAACACGGTTGCCAGCACATAGCCCACCGCCAGCAGCGCATCGGTGGCCAGGATGGTCATCACGTTGGCTGCCAGGGCAGGGATGAGCTGCGGGATGTCGTCGTAGTGCTGCAACGCGCCCTGAATGGCTTTCCTTGCCAGGGGTATCGTTAAGAGGATGACGAGCGCCGGCCAGGGCATGAGCCTGAAAACCACCCCCAGCACGATGCTCAGGTAGGTGCACACCAGCAAAATGGTGTACAGCCAGGCTGCCCTTCTCCTCCCCAG
>CAYNWI010000287.1:2640-3708 GCA_964400825.1 uncultured Anaerolineae bacterium
CCCTGGACGATGACGAAATAGGCTCCGATCACCGCGTCTACCAAAAGGCAGGCTGCTCCCAGCAGGTAGGTCCTCCTCGGCTCGATCAGGCCGGTGGTCAGCATGCCGCTCCCCCCACTGAAGGGCGTCTTCTGCGTCTCGAAATCCAGCCCGCTCTGGTAGTCAAAGTACTCGTTGAACACGTTGACGCCCATGTGCGCCAGGATCGCTCCCACCCAGGCCAGCAAGAAATACCCCAACCTGAAGCTCCCATCGTGCCAGGCGATGGCCGTCCCGATGGGCGCCAACACCAGGCTCAGCGCCAGAAACGGCCCCCGGATTTCCAGGAACCAGGTCTTGAGAGAACCTGGTGTGAGATCCATAGGTGTCGTCTGTTCGCTCATTGAAGTCTCCTCTCCGATTTCTGAATCGAAAATCGGCAATCGAAAATCTAAGGGTCGGGCTGCACCGGGCGACGGTCTCGCTTGGCCTCGCTGCGACGGCGCTTCTCCTCTAGCCGCCGTTCCCGCGCCGCGCGTGTGGGACGGGTAGGCCGCCGCCTTTTGGGAACGTGCAGCGCCTCACGCATCAGCTCTTGAAAGCGTTCCACCACCTCTTCCCGGTTGCGGAGCTGGCTGCGGGTCTCCTGAGAGACCAGGTGCAGGACGCCCTCTTTGTCAAGGCGCGACTTCAGCTTCCGGAGCACTCGCCGCCGCTGTGCCTCATTGAGGCTGGGCGAGCTGGCCACGTCGAACAGCAGCTCCACCTGGGTGGCGGAGCGATTAACGTGCTGCCCGCCAGGCCCGCTGCTACGGGCGAACCGGAATTGCAGCTCGGACATGGGGATGGATACGGTGTCGGTGATGTGCACGAGGCTATCGTTCATGGCCGACAAAGCTCCCAGAATCACGGAGGCACGGAGACATGGAAACACGGAAACGCCCCTTCCGTGCTCTCCGTCTTTCCGTGTTTCCGTGATCCAACCTGACACGATATAGTATATTACAAAAACCCCCCCACGTCAACCGGACTTGCACAATTTCGGGGGTGGGTGTATAATTTCCCCCGTCGCTGGCCAAGCGACTTTTT
>CAYNWI010000288.1:0-3701 GCA_964400825.1 uncultured Anaerolineae bacterium
GCCATCTCATCCCAGGGCAGGTGCTTGTCGCGTCCCCCGGCCAGGAGGACGATGGGCTGATCGAAGGATCGCAGGGCAGCAACGGTGCGCTCCGGCGAGGTGGCGATGGAATCGTTGTAATAACGCACCCCGCCCAGCTCTCGCACCAGTTCCAGCCGGTGTTCTACCCCTTCGAAACTGGTGGCCACGTCGGCCATAGCCCGCCGAGAGGCTCCGGCGACCGCAGCTATGGCGCAGGCAGCCAGGACGTTCTCCAGGTTGTGTCGCCCCAGGAGCTTGATCTCATCGGCGGGGCAAATCGGCTGTTCCGTATCCCCCAGTCTCAGGATGATCTCGCCGTCTCGCAGAAATGCTCCCTCCTCCACCTCCTCGTTCAAACTAAAACTCAGGATTTGAGATTGGAGATTTGAGATTTGAGATTGGATATTGGATACTAGGTCGCCGCCCAGGACAGCTACGTCCCCTGGCTGCTGAAAGCGCAGGATGTTGAGCTTGGCCTCGGTGTAGGCTTCCATGGAGGGGTGGCGGTCCAGGTGGTTGGGTGTGATGTTGAGGATGGCGGCAATAGGCGGGCTCCACTCCATGATCTCCAGTTGGAAGCTCGACAGCTCCATCACGACTTTGTTGCTGGCTTCGATCTCCCCCAGGTTTCCGATGAGGGGTCGGCCGATGTTCCCCCCTACCCAGGTGCGGAAGCCACTGGCCTTCAGCATCTGGCCCACCAGGCTCACGGTGGTCGTCTTGCCGCTGGAGCCGGTGATGCCGATGATGGGCGCCGGGCAGAGCTCGGTGAACAGCCTGGTCTCGCTGCTGATGGGGATGCCCCGCCTTTTGGCCTCCGTGACGATCGGCGCCTCCAGTGGCACGCCGGGACTGAGGAAAAGAACATCGGTCTGGTTCAAGACCTCCCCTGGGTGACCACCGAGCACAAAGCGGATGGGCAACCCTTTTAGCTTGGTAATGTTCTCCTGTAGCTCCTCCTCGTTTTTGAGATCGCTGACCGTAACGATGGCTCCCTGCTCGGCCAGGAACCTGGCCAGCGCCGTCCCCTCCCGCGCCAGCCCGATGATGGTTGCTCGCTCCCCCTTGAAGTCCATGAGACCCACGCTCATGTCGCCGGTGGCAGGTTGCCCCACAACGCCAGGGCCACGCCCAGCATGGCCGCCAAGATGGCCATTAGCCAGAACCTCTGCGTCACCTGCGTCTCGGACCAGCCCAAGAGCTCGAAGTGGTGGTGCAAAGGCGTCATCTTGAAGATGCGTCGGCCCTGGCCATATCTGATCCGGGTGAATTTGAAATAAACCACTTGCAGGATGACCGACAGCGTTTCGGCCACGAAGACGGCGCTGATGATGGGTAGGAGAAGCCACTGCCCCGTCATCAGAGCCACCACTGCCAGGGTCGCCCCTAGCGCTTCCGATCCCACGTCGCCCATGAACAAATCGGCGGGATAGGCGTTGTACCACAGGAAGGCCAGAGTGGCTCCGGCCATGGTGAAGCAAAAAGCCAGCAACCAGCCCTGATCCTGCAAGTAGGCGATGATGCCGTAACAGACGAAGCAGAGAGCAGCGATGGAGCCAGCCAGGCCATCCAGCCCATCGGTCAGGTTGACGGCGTTGGAGTAGCCGACAATGAAGAATACGGCGATGGGCAGCCACAGAAGCCCGATGTCTACTTTCGCGGCCAAGCCGGGGACGGCTACGCTGCGCAGATCGGGAGGGCCAAAGTGAAGAACGAGAGCTGCGATTATGGCCAACACTAACTGGATGACAAACTTCCAACGGCCCAGCAGCCCTTCGCCGTTGCGATAGCCTCGCGTCCCGGCCCAGTCGTCGAGTCCCCCCATCAGCCCAAAACCGAGCATCACCCCCAGCGGCACCAGAATCGAACGACCGAAGAAAAAGACCCGTTCCACGCCCAGTCTGTCCAGCAGCGCCTGGCCAAAGGAAGTGCCGGCCAGTAGCTCAACGAAGCCCGCCGTTAAGATGATTATGAAGACGGGTATCACAATCATCAGCCCCCCCATGGTTGGAGTGCCGGTTTTCACCTGGTGAGAACTAGGCCCGTCGAACCGGATCTGCTTGCCGATGCGGTGGTGCCTCAGATAAGCGATCAGCGGCCTACCCCAGATAACGGCGAACAAGAAGGAAAACGCACCCAGAGCCAATGCATAAGCCATTTGTCAAATCCAAAGCTCAAAGATCCAATATCCAACCTCGATTAGTTATTGGATATTGCCAGTGCGGCGACAATCTCTTCCATTTTCATGCCGCGAGAGCCTTTTACCAGGATGATGTCACCAGGAGCGGCGATCTTCCGCAGGCAGGCGATGGCTCCCCCGTTGTCCTCTTCCATGAAAACCTTTTCCTCTTCCATGCCGCAGGCCAGCGCCTCCTCAGCGATGAGGCGGCCGCGCTCTCCCACGGTGATGAGCACGGCGACCACGTCCAGGGCCCGGCGCCCCACTTTTCGATGTCCCTCTTCCTCGTAGGCCCCCAGTTCCAGCATGTCACCCAGCACGGCGACCTTCCGTCCATCCAGTTCCTCAACCAGATTGAGGGCGGCGATGGTAGAGGCAGGGCTGGCGTTGTAGGTATCGTCCAGGATAGTCGTCCCTCGCAGACCAGGCACCACCACCAGGCGCAGTTGCGCCGCTCCTCGCAATCCATCTATGATCTCCTCCCAGGATTGGCCCTCGACCAGACCCACAGCAGCAGCGGCCAGAGCCGTGTGCACGCTATGCCGCCCCAGCATCGGCACCTTGGCATGAATCGTCTCGGGGCCATGATGGAAGCGGAAGCGAACACCTTCCAGCCCCTGGCTCTCAATGTGGTTGGCCCACAGGTCACAGGTTTGATCCAGACCGTAATAGAATACGCTGGCCCTGGTCTGGGCCGCCATCTGGCGCACCCAGGGGTCATCGCCGTTGAGGACAGCCACGCCATCATCAGGCAGAGCCTCTACCAGTTCCGCCTTGGCCTGAGCGATGCGCTCGATGGTGCCCAGGCGCTCCAGGTGAGTGGGGCCCACGTTGGTGACCACGCCGATGTGGGGACGGGCGATGGCTGCCAGCTCCGCGATCTCCCCCAGGTCGTACATGCCCATCTCCAGGACGACCCGCTGGTGGCTCGGCTCAAGCTGCAAGAGCGTCAAGGGCAGGCCAATCTCGCTGTTGTAGTTGCCCTCGCTTTTCAAGGTGCGAAAGCGCTGACTGAGGACACCGTAGATCATCTCCTTGGTGGTAGTCTTGCCTACGCTACCGGTGACGCCCACCACCCGAGGAGTGTGCTTGCCACGCCAGTAAGCAGCCACCTGCTGCAGGGCCTTCAGGCTGTCCTCGACGATGAAGCAGGCTGGATACTGGATATTGGATATTGGATATTGGAATGGTGACTGTCTAATATCCAATATCCAATATCTAATATCTAATTCTTTCTCCACGATAGCCGCTATCGCCCCGCGCTGGAAAGCGTCGGCGATGAAATTGTGCCCGTCTTCCTGCTCGCCCTTCAGGGCCACAAACAGGCTGCCGGGGCACACCTGGCGCGAATCTATGACCGCATCGGTCAGTTTCTGTTCCAGGTGGAGTGGCCTCTGGCCGGTGAGGCCCTCCACCAAGTCGGCAAGGGTCAACATCGGATCATCTGCTAGCCAGCCTTATGTTGTCAGGCGGGATATCCAACAGCACAAACAGTCGCTCG
>CAYNWI010000289.1:0-3701 GCA_964400825.1 uncultured Anaerolineae bacterium
CCCGGCTCCGTCACCGTCCCGGCGATGGCCGACCCCAGCCAGTCGAGGGTGTAGTATTGGGCGTCATTAACGACGGACGGGGGGAGATCGGTGCCTTTTGTGGCGACGAGGAAATCAGCCACTCTCTCTGTTAACGATGGTTTGTTTCTTTTTGTCATCTCCGGTTCCTCTTCCCATACGGACAGATGTAGACGCACGTCCCGCAGGTGCTGACCCCGGTGACCTCGTCCCGCAGGTGGTTGCGATACTCGTCACACTGGTTACAACTCGCCGTCAAGCTCTGCTTTCAATCGCTCTTGAAAAGCCCTCAGGTAGGCAATGCGCTCACGGACGAGGGCCTGACCGCGCTCCGTGTGCAGCGTGCCGTCCACCCGCTCGATCAACCCGTCAATCAGAGCCGGCAACTCGCTCACGTCGCCGCGGTAGGCGCCGCTCTCCAGCCCCCGCGCAAAAGCACGGGCCAGTCCTATGGCACCAACGTACTCTACTGCGTCCGCGTCCTGGAGGATTTTCCCCTCTATTGTCTGCGGATCCGGCCCCCCGTAGCGGCTGTGCGCTTCTATGACATGCGCTATCGGCTCGATTTCGTCTTCGGTGAAACCCAACTGGGACAAGATGCCCCGCGCCATCAGCGCACCGATCTCGTAGTGCCGCGGCTTGTTGACGGGCACGCCGATGTCGTGCAACAGGGCCGCCACTCGCAAGATGTCCAGATCAGCGCCCTCCCTCTGGCCGATGTCTTCGACGATCTGTAGTATCCGCTCAGCGTGATCGAGGCCGGCGAAAGTCGCGTTGCCCAGCATCTGCCGAGCGATGTCGCGGACCGCGCTTAAATCTCTATCATTCATCACTCCCTCCTCAAACAAGAATATTTACATTTCAAACGAAACAGGGCCAGCGGCCCCACCAATGCGCCCAGGCCCAAAGTGCTGAAGGCCCAGCCCCAGTGAGGCAGATACCCTGAAGTAGTCAGTGCGGCAGGGTCGTTGGTTAAATCCAGCACATAGCCAACAAGCAAAGGGGAGATGGAAGCGGCCCCGAAACCTAAGAAGGACTGCAGGGCCTGGGCCGCCCCCAGGCTTTCCCTGGGAACCAGTTCGGTAACGCCCACGGACAAGACCGAGGAATCGGCAGTGGCTAAGAAGCTGCTGACAAGGCTCAGAGCGACTATCAGGGCGAAAGGCAGAGACCAGGCCCAGCCAAGTAGCGAGGTACAGAGGCTGCTGGTCAACATCAAGGCGACAATGATTCTGACCCGCCCGAATCTATCCGAAAGGTGGCCAGCCCAGGCTGTGGAGATGGCTCCCGCCACCATGACGGCCGCTGAAAGGGAGGCCCCAAAGCTCATGGCCGCGGTCAACCCTTGTCCGGAGCGCATCAAGCTGGCAGTCAAAAAGGCAGGCAGCCAGCCGCGCATGCCATATAATTCCCACACGTGGGCCGCGTAGCCAAGGATCATCAGGAGTGCTGGCTGGTTCCTGAAGACGTTCTCCTTCACCCTCGCCATTTTCGTCCTCGGCGTTCCTCCTCTAACCTCACTCCGGTCTTTGAGAAGGGCGAAGGCGAGCGCCCCACCCACCAGAGGGCCAAAAGAGGTAACCGCGAAAGCCGTTCGCCAACTGGCGAGGCTGGCTATAAGCCCTGTCAGCAAGAGCGAAAGGGCGCCTCCCAAGCCGAAAGCGGCCACATAAAGCCCCACTGCCCGTCCTCGCCTGTCGCTGGCGAACCTTTCCGAGACCAGCCGTAAGCCCGGCATGTACGTGCCCGCCAGGCCGAAGCCGGTCAAGGTGCGCAGAATGGCCGCCGAGGCCAAGTCCCTGGCGCAGAAGGCAAAGAGAAGGTTAGCCAATCCAGCCCAGAGGGCAGAACCAACGTAAATGCGCCTGGGGCCCACGTAATCGGTCAGGGTGGAGAGGATGACCACCAGGGCGAGGTAGCCTATTTGATAGGCGGAGTAGATCAGGCCGGCCTCGGTGCTGGAGAGGTGCCATTCCGCTTGAAGCAAGGGCAGCACCGCCGAATAGTTGAGGAAGACCAGCATAGTGCCCATCTCTGTCAGACATATAATCAGCAGCCAGCGGTACTTCCCTGCCTCAGGCGACGGCACTCTCATCAACTATCTAGGCTATTGCCTCAGCCCAGGCGATGAGGTCCTGGGCCTGGCGGAAATTGGCGATGTCAATCATCTTTCCTTCGAGGGAAATAGCCCCCACCCCCTCAGCCTCAGCCTCCTTGAAGGCTTTTACAACCTTTCGAGCATACTCGATTTCGTCCTCTGAGGAAGAGAAGACCCGGTTCACGGGCTCGATTTGACTGGGGTGAATGAGTAGCTTGCCCCGGAAGCCCAGTTGCCGCCCCCGCTCCGAGTCCCGAACGAGGCCCTCTCTATCGGCCACGTCTATCCAGGGCGTATCTATGGCCTGAACCTCGGCCGCCCTGGCCGCCACGGCGATGTGGGAGCGGGCATAGAAAAGCTCCGCCCCCTCCCTGGACAAATGGATGCCCATCTCACGGGTGAAATCCACTGCCCCGAAGGCAACAGCCACCACCCGGCGGCTGGCCGTAGCGATCTGGTAGGCGTTCACCACGCCACGAGCCGTCTCCAAAATGGGGACGATGACCAGCCCCGCTGGTTCCAGCCTCCTCTCTTTCTCCAAAGCGGTGACCAACTTCTCCGTTTCAAGGACATCGTCTTTCGATTCGGCTTTGGGGAGCACGATGCCGTCCAGCCCGGCCCGAATTATCCAATTGAGGTCTTCTTCCGCCAGCCCGGTGGTGAAGGCATTGGTGCGGACAAACACCTGGACGCCGCCCGCTGCCACCTGCTCGATGGAATCTTTGATGAAGATACGGGCTGTTTCTTTCTCAGCCAGGGGCACCGCGTCTTCCAGGTCGAGGATGACGGCATCGGCCCCCAGAGTGCCCGCTTTGTAGATCATGCGCATGTTGTTGCCA
Source organism: uncultured Anaerolineae bacterium (assembly GCA_964400825.1). Lineage (GTDB taxonomy): Bacteria > Chloroflexota > Anaerolineae > VGOG01 > VGOG01 > CAYNWI01. Next base: position 2,956 of record CAYNWI010000289.1, read on the forward strand.
GGGGTGAAAAGCATCGTTCTCAATAGTCTCATGATTCTGCACCTTTCGTCAACTCTTGAGCAAGTTGGCCAGGGCAGGGGCCAACTCCTCCGGCCTGTCCACCACGTGGGCTCCTACTGCCCTGAGAGCCTTGATCTTGCTCTCGGCTGAACCCCGACCGCGCTCGACGATGGCGCTGGCGTGGGAGAAGCGCATACCCGATTTAACGCCCGCTCCGGCGATGTAGGCCACCAGAGGCTTGGTGAAGCGGCCCTCTTTGATGACCTCGGCCGCCTCCTCTTCGGCCACCGTGCCGATTTCGCCAAACATGGCCACAGCGTGGGTCTCCTCGTCTTCCTCGAACAGGGGCAGCAACTCGGCCGGTGACATGCCTAGAACAGGCTCGGCGCCAATGTGCAGGGCCGTGCTGATGCCCAGGCCCACCTGGCCGATGGCCCAGGAAAGAGTGGTGGTCTGGCCGCCGCTGCGGGAGATGACCCCGACGTGACCGGGCTTGAAAATCTCTTTGGCGAATTCCTCCGAACCTCCGACCCAACCGGCCACTGCTTTTCCAACGCTAATCACCCCCAGAGAACCGGGCCCTACGATCCGGGTGTTCTTTTCCCTGGCGTAGGCCAGCATCTCCAAAGCATCGTGTAGTGGTACCCGCTCCACCGGCATGACGACAAGCTTGACTCCTGCGTCCACGGCTTCCATGACGGCGTCTTTGACCACCAGGCCGGGGACAAAGGTAACTGTGGCGTCAA
>CAYNWI010000290.1:0-3689 GCA_964400825.1 uncultured Anaerolineae bacterium
GCGATGGTGGCCGACATCGTGCCGGCCGAGCTGCGGGGCACGGCCTACGGGACGTACAACGCCGTGCTGGGCGTCTTAGACTTCCCGGCCTCGCTCATCGCCGGCCTGCTGTGGTCGGGCGTGCCGTCGTGGGGGTGGGATGGCTTTGGCCCGTCGGCGCCGTTCTTCTTCGGCGGGATGTTGGCCCTACTCGCAGCGGTGCTGATGGCCCTGTGGTCACCGCGAGCGAATGGCGATAACCTCAATTTGCTTTAGCTGACAAATGTGCTATAATTGTAATATCTAGCAGGTTGGGAGGTAACATGAATGTGAAACGCTTTCTCTGCCTGGGGCTGCTCATCGCAGCCCTGACGGTGGCTGCTTGCAGCCCCCAGGCTACCCCGGAGCCGACGGCCACCTCACCGCCGCCAGCCGATACGCCAGCGCCAGCGGCAACGACGGAGGTGTTGATACCGTCTATCAGCGCGAGCGGTGAGGTGCCTATGGGCTTCACCGAGGAGGGCTCGCCCTACCGTGGCAATCCCGATGCGACGGTGACACTGGTGGAATACTCGGAGTTCCAGTGACCATACTGTGGCCGTCATACTTTACAGACGGGACCGCTTCTGTATGAAGCGTACATAGCCACAGGCAAAGTCAAACACGTTTTCGTTCAGCACCCGCTCGCTTCCCTCCATCCCCAGGCGCCTAAAGCGGCCGAGGCCTCGCTCTGCGCCGGCAAACAAGGGGCCGAAGCTTTCTGGACTATGCACGATCTCCTCTTCGAGAAATCAGAAGAGTGGAGCGGGCAAGAGAATCTGACCGAGCTATTCAAGGGGTACGCCGCCGAACTGGGCCTCGATACGGATGCTTTCGTCGCCTGCCTGGAATCGGGGGAGACGGCCGACCAGGTACAGGCGGAGCTCGAACAGGGCGAGGCGCTGGGAGTGGGTGGTGTCCCTGCCTTCTTCATCAACGACTGGTTCGTCTCTGGCGCGCAGCCGTTCGAGGTATTCCAGGAGACCATTGAGGCGGCGCTACGGGGGGAGCATCCCGCTCCCACGCCCACGCCGCTGCCGCCCGGCGCGACGCCCTTCGACCCCAACCCGGAGCAGCCTGGCTACACCTACGGCGGCGACGCCTTCTGCGGCTCAGAGGAGGCGACGATCGGCCTCATCGAGTTCGTGGACTTCCAGTCAACGGAAAACCTTCAGCACTTCCTGGAAGGGTGGCCTGATCTGGAGGAAGAATACGTGGGGTCGGGCAAGGTGCGGCTCATCGTCAAGCATTTTCCAGCCCTCGATCATATCCAGGGGTTCACGGCGGCCGAGGCAGCCGAATGTGCCGGGCAGCAAGGAGCCTTCTGCTCCATGTACGATCTGCTCTTCCAGAAACAGGAGGAGTGGAGCCAGGCGGAGGACGTCACAGTCGTGTTCAAAGAGTATGCTGCTGAGTTGGACCTGGACGCTGCCGCCTTCGCCGCTTGCCTGGACAAAGGCCAAACGTCGGACAAGGTGATGCAGGACTTCACCATCGGGCAGGATAACCAGTTCCCCCCCGCGCCGGTGTTCTTTATCTTCAAAGGAGAACAGGGCGGCTATGCGCCCCTCGACCAACTCCAGGAGGCCATTGAGGAGTTGCTGGCGCAGTGAGGGAGTGAGTCAACGAGTGAACGAGTAAAAGGCCCGAATGCCTGTTGGCAGGCCGGGCCTTTTGTGTTATACTCTGGTCATGCCTGAACTACCAGACCTGGAGGTCATCAAAGAGTTTCTGCAAGACCACGTCGTTGGTCAGGAGATAGCCGAGGTCGAAGTAGTGCACCCTATCGTGGATGTTTTTTGATCATAGGTTCTCCCTCACTGCCTCCGCCGCCTTCCTGGTCATCTCCTTCACGGCGACCAACTCCTCGACGGAGGCCTGGCGGATAGCCTCGATGGAGCCGAAGTGCTTGAGTAGAGCCTGGCGGCGCTTGGGGCCGATGCCGGGGATCTCCTCCAGAATCGAGGCCAGGCTCTTTTTGGCTCGCAGCTTGCGGTGGTAGCCGATGGCGAAGCGGTGCGCCTCGTCGCGGATGCGCTGCAGGAGGTACAATCCCTGGGAGTCGCGGGGCAGGACGAGGGGCTCCGAGCGACCAGGGAGGAATATCTCCTCCTGCTTCTTGGCTAGGCCGATGGCGGGCACTTCGCCCTTCAAGCCAACTTCCTCCAACACCTCCAGGGCGGCATTCAGTTGCCCCTTGCCGCCGTCAATGACGATCAGGTCGGGCAGGATGGTCCAAACGTCGGCCCCTTTAGCTTCCTCCTCGCCGATTCGCCGATTCGCCGATTTGCTGATTCGCTGCTTCGCTCTCTTGAAGCGCCTGCGTAGCACTTCCTGCATCATCGCGTAATCGTCCGCCCCCTCCACCGTGCGGATCCTGAAGCGCCGGTAATCGCTCTTGCGGGGCACGCCTTTGACGAAGACCACCATGCTGCCCGTGGCCGCCGTTCCCTGGATGTTGGAGATGTCGTAGCCTTCGATGCGGGTGGGCGCCTCCTCCAGACCCAGGTGCTCTTGAAGTTGAGCCAGGGCTTCGACGCTCTTCCCCTCATCAATCAGCCATTGAGCCCGCAGGCTGGCCAGGGTCTCGGCGGCGTTCTCGGCGGCCATCTGCACCAGTTCCTTCCCCCGACCCCGCTTCGGCACGTGCAATTGCACCTTGCTGCCCCTTTTGCTCCTCAGCCAGGCCTCGATGACGATGCGCTCCTCAACACTGGTCGGCAAGATGATCTTCGTGGGCACGTAGGCCGCCTCGTCGTAAAACTGCTTGACGAAGGAGGCCACGATCTGAGCCTCGTCTTCCTCTGCGGTCCCATCCATGATGAAGTATTCGCGGCCGATGAGTTTCCCCTGCCGAATGAAGAACACCTGCACACAGGTGTCGCTATTCTCGCGGGCCAGGGCGATCACGTCCTCGTCTTTTCCCACCGCCAGGGCGATCTTCTGTTGCGTAGTGACCCTCTCCACAGCCCTGATCTGGTCGCGAAGGGCGGCTGCCCGTTCGAAGTCCAGCGCTTCGGCTGCCGCCGTCATCTGGCCTTGCAGATCGGCCACGATTTCCTCGGCCTTGCCCTCCAGGAACAGGCAGATGCGCCTGATCAGGGCGCGGTACTCTTCTTTGGAAACGGCGCCGATGCAAGGCCCTGCACAGCGGCCGATGTGATAGTAGAGGCAGGCCCGCGTGTCCTGGCCTGTGATCTCGCGTTTGCAGGTCAGATAGGGGAACAGCCGGCGCAGCATGTCCAGCGTCTGGTGGACGGCCCAGACGGCGGTGAAAGGGCCGAAGTAGCGGGCCCCGTCGCGTTCCATGCGGCGGGTGACGAGGATGCGAGGGTAATCCTCCTGCCAGGTGATCTTGATATAAGGATAACGTTTGTCGTCCTTGAGGCGGATGTTGTACCTGGGGCGGTGTTCCTTGATCAGGTTGCACTCCAGGATGAGGGCTTCGATCTCCGAGTCGGTGACGATGAAGTCGAAATCGGCGATGTGGTAGATCAGGCGATGCAGCTTGAGGGAGTGGCTGGCCGAAGCCTGGAAGTAGGAGCGCACCCGATGCCTCAGGTTCACCGATTTGCCCACGTAAATAACCTCGCCCTGTTCGTCCTTCATCAGGTACACGCCGGGCTTGGTGGGAAGGGTTTGCAGTTTGTCTTTCAATAACGGGTGATCCA
>CAYNWI010000291.1:0-1760 GCA_964400825.1 uncultured Anaerolineae bacterium
GCCGCCACCACGAAGGCCACGGCGTAATCCCGCGAATGGGAGAGACTGACGGCGAACTCGGTCAGGCCCAGCTCCTCAGCCCGTGCCCTGGCTCGCCCGTGCAAATAAACTAGCGGTTTGCCCCGCTCGTCGCCGAGGATCTCCATCTCCCGCCAGGCGATGCCTCGCAGCCCCGTGCCCAGGGCTTTGGAGACTGCCTCTTTGGCGGCGAAACGGACCGCCAGCTCCGGCACGCGCCCTCGGCAATAAGCCTGCTCCGCTGGGGTGTACAACCGCTGGAGGAAGCGCTCGCCGTGCCGTCGCAAAGCAGCCTCGATGCGCTCGATCTCGATGATGTCCACCCCCACGGAGAAAAGACTCGGAGCTGTCATACCGCCTCGTTATAGCCGCGCCCCATGCCGCGGAAGGTGAAGCCTGTCTCCTTCATCCTCTTGGGATCGTAGATGTTGCGGCCATCCAGCAGAATCGGCTGGCGCATCGTCTCTTTGATCCGCATCATGTCCAACTGCTTGAACTCGTTCCACTCGGTCATGAGGATCAGGGCATCTGCATCCCTGGCGACAGCGTAGGGGTTATCGCAGTATTCGACGTCGGCCAATAGCCGCCTGGCCGTCTCCACGGCCTGGGGATCGTAAGTCTTGATCTGCGCCCCCTCGTGCTGGAGCATGTGGATGATCTCGATGGAAGGGGCATCCCGCATGTCATCGGTGTTGGGCTTGAAGGCCAGGCCCAGGACGCCGATGGTCTTCCCCCGGAAGCCGCCCAGAATGTCCCGCAGCTTCTGGATCACCCGTTTGCGCTGATCGTAGTTGATCTCCATCACCGCCCGCAGCAACTGGGGGTGAGCACCGTGGGTGGACGCCATGTGAGCCAGAGCTTTCACGTCCTTGGGAAAGCAACTGCCCCCCCAGCCCACACCCGCCCCCAGGAACTGCGGCCCGATGCGCCGATCCGTGCCCATGCCGCGGGCCACCTCCGTCACGTCGGCTCCCAGCGCCTCGCAGATGTTGGCTATCTCGTTGATGAACGAGATCTTGGTAGCCAGGAAAGCGTTGGAAGCGTACTTAATCATCTCCGCCGTGCGCAGGTCAGTGATGATGATCGGAGCTTGCAGGGGGTAATACAATTCGGCCACCCGGTGCGCCGCCGCCGGATTCGTCGAGCCTAAGACAATGCGATCGGGATTCATAAAATCGTAGACCCCCGAGCCCTCCCGCAGGAACTCCGGATTGGAGACCACCGAAAACTCGATATCCGCAGCGGGTATGTTCTCCCTGACGATGTCTGCCACCCAGTCGCCGGTGCCGATGGGCACCGTGCTCTTGTTGACGATGATGACCGGGCGGATCAGTCGCCTGGCGATGCCCTCCGCCGCCTGGTTGACGTGGGCCAAATCGGCTTCGCCCTCAGCTCCCGAAGGAGTACCCACCGCGATGAACACGTACTCCACATCCTCCAGGGCCTCGTCGTAAGAGGTGGTGAAATCCAGTCGCCCGGCCGCGTAGTTGCGCCGTACGATCTCCTCCAGCCCAGGCTCATAGATGGGCATGATGCCCCGTTTGAGATTATCACACTTCGATTCGTTGCGGTTGAGACAGATCACGTGATTGCCCAGATCGGCCAGGCAGGCCCCGGTGACCAACCCAACGTAGCCCACGCCGATGACGCAAATGTTCCTCACTGAAAACCCTCCCTTTCTCAATCTTTGGGCTAATGATACCACATTTTTCGGTTTTTAGCTAGCCGCCCTCACCCACCCC
>CAYNWI010000291.1:1860-3687 GCA_964400825.1 uncultured Anaerolineae bacterium
CAGACGCGGCGGTTTGGCGCCAGGTTGGGAGAGCTCTTGCAGAGTGGCGACGTGATCTGCCTGGCGGGCGAGTTGGGCGCGGGGAAAACTAGCCTGGCCCAGGGCATCGGCCAGGGCCTGGGAATCGAAGGCCCTATCACCAGCCCCAGCTTCACCTTGATCAACGAGTACAGGCCAGAGCGAGCCAGGCTGCCATTCTACCACGTAGACCTCTACCGCCTGGGGGAAGCAAAGGAAACCCTGACTCTGGGTCTCGACGAGTACTTCTACGGCGAAGGAGTCTGCGTCGTCGAGTGGGCCGACCGAGCACCAGAGGCTCTACCTGCCGAGCGCCTGTGGATCGAGCTCCGCTACATCGTCGATACCAAGCGCGGCCTGCTGATGAAAGCCGTGGGAAAGCGCTACGAGGAACTGCTGCGAGAATTCAGGCGAAGAGCGTTTGGGATATAGTTTGACAATGTTAAAATCGCCCCTTGCACGCTCCAAGCGGACGCTAGTCCGCGTCTTGGGCGCTGGACTAGGGTCCAGCGCGAGCTTGAGGTTGACTCGCTGAAAAGGAGAAGTGCATTGCTTTTAGCTATTGACACCGCTACGCGCATGCCCAGTCTGGCGCTGTACGATGGACAGCAGGTGCTGGCCGAGGAGACGTGGCGCTCGGCCAACGGCCACACGGTGGAACTGGTGCCCAGTCTGGTGCGCATGTTGGAACGACAACGGGTCTCGCCTGCGGAGTTGAGGGGGATAGCCGTAGCGTTGGGTCCCGGCTCCTTCACCGGGCTGCGCATCGGGCTGGGCGTGGCCAAGGGTCTGGCCCTGACGTTGGCCATACCGCTCATCGGGATACCGACGTTGGATGCCCTGGTTTACGCCCAAGCCCGTACACGAGGCCCCGTGTGCGCCGTGCTGCGAGCCGGTCGGGGACGAGTCTCCGCCGCTTTCTACCGGCGGAGGAGGGGGCAGTGGCAAAGGCAGGGCGACTATCGCCTGACCACGCTGGAGGAGCTGTGCGCCGACATCGAAACCAGGACCTTTTTCTGCGGCGAGATAGACGCCCAGGCCGCCGAGCTGCTGCGAGAGCGCCTGGGCACAAAGGCGATAGTGGCCTCGCCGGCTTCCTCCCTGCGCCGGGCGGGGTATCTGGCCGAGCTGGGCTGGCAACGGCTGGAAAGAGGCGAGGTGGACGATCCCGCCACTCTGGCCCCCATCTATCTCCGCCACCCTGCGATAGGATAGAGCATGGACTACACAGGCTTGCCTTACGTCGTCGAACCCATGCGGCTGCGAGACATTGGAGAGGTGATGGAAATCGAGCACGATTCTTTCCCCTCACCCTGGTCGGCCCGCGCTTACCGCCACGAGCTCCTGGAAAACGACCTCTCCCACTACTTCGTCGTCCGCCCGCGTTGGATGGGTGGGGCGGGGTTGAGCCTGCCGGCCAGGATCCGCCGCTATCTCAGAGCGGGGACGCGGCCGCCTATCCTCGGGTACGGCGGTTTCTGGATGATGGCCGGCGAGGCTCACATCAGCACCATAGCAGTGCAACCCGACTGGCGGCGACGAGGGATCGGCGAGCTGCTGTTGGTAGCTATGCTCGACCGTGCCACAGAGCTTGAAGCCGACATGGCTACTTTAGAGGTGCGCGTTTCCAACGTCACCGCCCAAAACCTGTACCGCAAGTACGGCTTCCGGCAGGTTGGGCTGCGGCGACGCTACTACCGCGACAGCGATGAGGACGCCCTGATCATGTCCACCGAGCGACTGACCTCGGCCAACTTTCAAAGCCACTTCCAGCAGCTTAAGCGGGTGCTGCGAGAAAAGCTGGCTTAG